>CATLEQ010000101.1 GCA_949915905.1 uncultured Lachnospiraceae bacterium
CCCGCTGCACAGCGTACCGACCAAAAATTCCTTCAACGCGTTGTTCTCGGCTCCCATCATGGAGAACGCCATGTTAAAAAACTCCGGCACCACGATAAAGTTGACGGCAATGTCGTCCCTGCCCGCGGGTTCAATCTCCTGCACGGCATTTTGATTGAGGAACAACAAGTCCCCCGCCTCCAACACGACCTTGTCGCCGTCCACGATGTGGGTGGTCGTTCCCCGGCACATGTAGATGACTTCCACGTAATTGTGCCTATGCTTGGGGAAATGAACGAAGCGGGTGTGCGCCCGCACCTGAATCAGCTTTCCTTTTTGAATCAGCTTGTCGCAATCCACGATCAATTCCTTTTTCCTCGTATAACGCTCCGGCTCGATGTCGGTATGCCCGTCCAAAATCCGCTGCTCCTCCTCCGTGATGACCGACAACTCCCTCAACAATTCTTCATGCATCATATATCACCCCCTCCCGTCACTGCCACGCCGCCATGTTTTGCACCCTTTTCATCCTCTCGCGATTCCCGCGCTTCCATGCCTTCCTTTTCAATTCTCTTGTCTTTTTGCCTTGCCCCAAGCTTTTCACACCGGCAAGCCCGCAATTTCCCTCGTCAGATCCAGATATTCCTTCGCGGCACGACTGCCCTTTTTGAACGCGGTCACCGGCTGGTGGCCGTCCTGCGACCACTCAATCGCGCTGTCCACCCGGATAAACGTCTCGAACACCTTCACGTCCTCTAATTCTCTCAACGATTCTATCGTCTGCTTGAAATAGTTCTTGCGGGCGTCCACCTTCGTGATGACCACGCCGCCGATTATCAAATCCGGCGCAATCTCCTTCACGTCCTGCAAAAATTCGAACATGTTTCCCAGCCCGAACATTCCCCAGGGGCTTGATTCCACCGGAATGATAATCTCATCCGACGCGCAGAGGATGTTCATCACCCAGCCGCCCAGCGTCGGCGGCGCGTCAATCAGGATATAATCGTAGTTTCCGCTCTGTATGATGCTTTTCAATCCTCTCTTTAAAATATACTCCCTCTGCCATTTCGTAAAAAGCTCGTACTCGATCGAACTCATCAGGGTGGAGGAAGGAATCAAGTCCAGGTTTTCATACTCGGAATGCACAATGTAATCCGTCAAGTCATCCTGCCTGCGAATCCCCTCGTACAAATTCTTTTCACCGCGGGCAAACGAAAGCACCTGGTCCTCGTCAAACAATGACAGCGACAAATTCAACTGCATGTCCCCGTCAATCAAAAGCACCTTGTTTCCAAACAGCGTCAGGCCATATCCGACATTGGAGCAAGTCGTCGACTTCCCGCTGCCCCCTTTATTGTTGGCAAAACAAATCACCTTTGTCTTTTTCATCTTTTGCCGCCTCCCTATCGTCTCTCCAATCATTTCCTCTTATGTCACTCATCCCCATTCCAACGACGCGGGCTCCTCCCCGAAATGCTTTTTCACCAGCTCGCAATACTCCTCATAGGCACGGTTTCCTTCAAACCGTTCCTTCAGCGCATCCCGGATTCCCTTGTAATACCATCCGATTGCCTGCTTGCTCTGCATGCGGAAGCGCATCCAAAGCTGCTCGCCGAGCAACGGATAATCCCTGTCAATGTCACGCATGTTGGAAAGCTTGTCCGCCAGGCCGATCATCTGAATTTCATACGGCGCGTCCTTTATTTTGCGTATCGTCGTGCCTTTGCGTTCTTCCCATGACTTGGTCTTGTCCTCGCTCTCCCCGACCACCATGCCCGCCACGCGGCCTCCGAATTTTTGGCGCAGCACTTCCGCCGTCACGCCCTCGCAATCCTCGATGGTGTCATGCAGCACGGCGGCACAGATAATCTCCTCGTCCTTCGTCATCGTGGACACGATGTCCGCCACCTCGATGGGATGAACGATATACGGGCGCTTCGTCCCTTTTCGAAATTGTCCTTCGTGTGCCTTGGTTGCAAATTCAATCGCCTCGTCAATCATTCCTTCCTCCCTTACCTTTTCCTTTATACATATCCGCCGTCCAAACCGATAATCTGCCCCGTCAGGTACCGATGTCCTTCTGCCAGGTCAAGTGCCAGCGCCGCCACCTCGTCCGCGGTTCCAAAACGCCCCGCCGGGATTTCTTCCGCCAGATTCCTTCGTTCCTCCTCGTCAAGCCATGCATTCATGGCCGTGTCTATCACCCCGCAGGCAATCGCGTTTACCTGGATGTCACTCGGTGCCAGCTCCTTTGCCAGGGCCATGGTAAATCCGTTCATCCCCGCTTTCGTGGCAGAATATGCCGTCTCGCACGAAGCACCCACGCGCCCCCACATGGAGGAAATGTTGATAATTTTCCCTGCCTTTTTCGACACCATGTAGGGAACCGCCGCCCGCGAACAGTAAAACACCGAGGAAAGATTGGTATGCAATAAGTCATTCCACTCGTCATCCGTCATGTCCGTCAAAAGTCCTTCGTAGGAAATCCCGGCATTGTTGACCAACACGTCAATCCCTTCGCAAACCATGCCAATCCGCTCGAACATCCCGCGAACGTCGGCCGCGTTTCCAACGTTTCCCGGCAGGGCCTCGCAATCCGCCCCGCTCGCTCGCAGTTCCGTCTCCAGCGCCTTCAGTGCCTTGGGCGACTTCCGGCTATTTATAAAAATGCGATAGCCCGCCCCCGCGAAGGCTCTTGCACACGCCGCCCCGATTCCCCTCGAAGCCCCCGTGACCAATACAGCTTTTTTTCCCATTTTTGATATCCTTCCTCTATCGCGAGTCCTTTTCCATTACAATTCAGCACCCACATTTCACTTCCTTGCCGTCACCGGGCAAATGTCCCCATTACCGCACGGGCATAAAATTCTACCATGACACCCAACACTTCGGTATCAAAGTCAAACGCGCCGTGGTGGTGCTCGGCTCCGAGCAATGTCCCGAACATGAAGAAAGCCGCCTCGCCGCCCCGGCCCTGTACCCGCTCCATCATGAGCGTGACATCCTCCGATGCCCCAAAGTCCGCGGCTTCCTGATATCCTGCCTCCATGCCCATTTCCCTGGCGTGTGCCTTGCACGCCCGCGCGATACGCGGGCTGCTGCTTCCCGTCCCCGCCTCGCCTATTTTAATTGCTTCCACTTCCACGCCATACCGCCGTCCGGCATCTTGCGCCGTCTCTATCACCTGCCCGCACAAATCCTGGTTCTGCGTCTGCGTGGCACCTCTCGTTTCCGCCTCCAGCCAGGCATCCGCGGCAATGATGTTGCGCCCGCTCCCACCGACAAATTTGCCCACGTTTACCAGCACGCCCTCTCGTCCGCGAACCAAATCATATGCGTCCACCGTAAATTTTGCCGCCGCCAAAAGGGCATTCCTCCCCTCCCCGGGAGCCTTTCCGGCATGCGCGCTTTTTCCCTTAAAATGAAAATTCAGCTTGCTTGTCGCTAAGAATCCGCCGGAACAAGCGGCAATCTCGCCCGGTTTTCGACAACTGATCCCAATATGCCCGCTCAAAAATAAATCCACGTCATCAAGCCACCCCTTGTCCACGATGGCGGCCGCGCCATGGCAGCCTTCCTCCGCCGGTTGAAAAATCAAACGCACCTCGCCGCACAGCTCTTTCCTATGTATGGCAAGCACCTCCGCAAGTCCCAGACCGGCCGCCGCATGGCCGTCATGCCCGCACGCATGCATGGTGCCCTCGTGCAATGAACGATAATCCGCATTGTAGTCTGTCCGCTCTTCCTCGATGGTCAGTGCGTCAATATCAAACCGAAGTGCCACGACGCACTTTCGTCCACTCTCTTTGGCAAAGCCGCCGCCCGTCCCGGCGGTGTCGGCATCCCCGCCGGATTCATGTGAGGAACCGCCCTTCAGCACGCCCACGACTCCCGTGCGTCCTCCGCTCATCTGCCTCATCATTTCTTCCGGCACGCCCTCCGCACGGGCACGCCGCTCACATTCCTGCAAAAATTCAGAAGACGGCAATCCCATGCGTGTCGTTTCCTCACATACGTCCGCCCCGATAAACACCTCGTAGCCCAATTCCCGCAACCGCTTTGCAATCTGCCACGAAGTCCGGTACTCCGTCCAGGAAATTTCCGGATACCGGTGGAACTCCTCCCGATACCCCTTGATCCTATCATATAAATCGGGCGTCACATACCTTATCGAACTCGCAGAGTCCGCCCGCATGAAGCGCGTCCCCGGACGGGTACACTCTGCCGGACACAAAACGTTCGCCCGCCCCGCTCTTTCTTGTCTACAATCTTCCATATAATTCCCTCGGCACATATGCTTTTATGCGGATGCCTTCCGCCGTATACTCCTCTTCCAAAAGCTGCCCCGACACGCGAATCTGCTGAATCTTTCCTGCCTCGGCAAACGGGTATACCCGCTCAATCAAAATCTGCTCCCTGCGCAAAATATCCAGCAAGGCTTGTTTCAACTCCTCCAGCCCCTGTCCGGTTTTCGCCGACGTCTTTATCGTATAATCCGCCCGTATGTCCCTGGCCTCCATATTCTTATCCATTAAAACATCCTGCTTGTTAAACAGCGTGATGACCGGCTTTCCTTCCACGCCAAGCTGCCGCAACGTCTCGTAAACCACCTGCATCTGTATGTCCCTCTGCGGATTGGAGGCATCCACCACATGAACGATAATGTCCGCGTATTTGGCCTCCTCCAGCGTACTTTTAAACGCCTCCACGAGATGATGCGGCAATTTGCGAATGAATCCGACCGTGTCCGTCAAAAGAATCTCCCTGTTTTCCTCCAGTACAAGCGCCCTCGTCGTCGTGTCCAACGTGGAAAAGAGCATCTCGTCCTCCCGGATGCCCGCCCCCGTCAGCGCGTTATGAATACTGCTCTTTCCGGCCGAAGTATAACCGACTAACGCGGCAACTTTTTTATGCGTGTCCTCCCGCCTGGTTCGAATCAATTCCCGGTGCCGCTCCACGTCCTTTAATTCACTCTTCAGCCTGCCGATTCGCTCCCGAATCAAACGCCTGTCCATCTCCAGCTTTTTCTCGCCGGGGCCGCGCGTCCCGATTCCGCCGCCCAAGCGGGACAATGACGCACCCAGTCCGGTCAGCCTCGAAGCCCGGTACTTTAACTGCGCCAGTTCCACTTGTATCTTGCCTTCGCCGGACATCGCCCGTGCGGCAAATATATCCAAAATCAGCAACGTCCTGTCCATGATTTTACAGTCCAGCTCCCGTTCCAAATGCTGTAGCTGTACGGAGGAAAGTTCGTCGTCACAAATGATTCCGGTTGCCTCGCATTCCCAGATAAGCTCTTTTAACTCTGCCAGTTTTCCTTTTCCGACATAGGTGGCCGGATGTATCTTTTCCCGTCCCTGAATCAGCCGACCCACCACGACGGCCTTCGCCGTCCTTGCCAACTCCGCGAGTTCGTCCAACGACTCCTCCACAAAATCCTGCTCCGAAAGAGAGACGCCGACCAAAATCACCCTCTCTTCTTGTTCTTTTATTTCATATCCCGTCATTTACCTTGTCTCCAAAAACTCCGCCTCATGTGCCACATCCGCATCGTCCGGATACTTGTCCAGATACTCCGTTGCCGCCTGATACGCCTGCTGCCAGTCAACTATTTTTTCATAGCACACAATGCGATTGTAACACATCTCGCGGATTACCTCCGAATAATCCACCGCGTGCCTTTCTTCCTGCCAGAAAAACGTCCCCTGCTCCTTCCGCTCGCCGCTTTCCGGAAGCTTTATGCCCTCCTCGAAAGCGGCCAGGGCGGCCTCGTAATCTCCCTGCCGCATCGCGCTTATGCCAATCAGGTTATAGAGAGCCGGTGTCGCTTCCCCACCGGCCTCCAAGGCCTTTGAAAGAGACTCCTCCGCCTTATCATACTGCTCCAGCTCGTAATAGGCCATTCCCAGTCCACGATAGGCTTCCGCCTTCTGGACGTCGGTAGATTTTTTCTCCGCCAATACCTGCTCAAATACCTCGATTGCCCCTTCAAAATCCTTCTTCTCCAACAGTTTGGTTCCTTCCCCTACCTTGTTGCCGGCGCAACCGCAAAGAAGACACATGGACAAAAATACAAAAGTCAAAACATACTTAATTGCTTTTCCCATTTTTCTCATTCTCCACACATGCCAGAATCGCCTCGTTCAGTGACAGCATTTTCTCATCCAGCTCCGATACCATCTGGGCACATTTCCGCAAATCCTGACTGATATACTCTGGCGCGTTTCCTTCAAATTTATAATAAATCTTATGCTCCAGACTCGCCCAAAAATCCATGGCAATGGTGCGAATCTGAATCTCGACCTTTGTGTCCACGACGCTGTCCGACAAAAACACCGGAACGGATACCAGCATGTGATAGCTCTTATACCCGCTCTCCTTGGGATTCTTAATATAATCCTTAATCGTAAGAACCTTCAAGTCACTCTGATTGCCAATCATCTCCGCCAAACGGTAAATGTCCGACGTGAACGAACAGATCAGGCGCACTCCGGCAATGTCATTAATGTACTTCACCATGTTTTCAATGGAAGCCTCGTAGCCATTGCGCTTTAACTTCTTTACAATGCTCTCCGGAGTCTTAATCCTGGTCTTAATATGCTCAATCGGATTATATTTATGTACATGCCGAAACTCGTCATTTAAAATCTCCAGCTTCGTCTCGACTTCCTTCAATGCCGAATTATATAGGAAAATAATGGTCTTCCAGCTGTCTACGTCCTCATATCGTTTGATTGCATTCTGCATCTTGATAGCCTAACCTCCTCCTTAAGTGAACTCTTACGGCCAATCCATCCGGGCATTATAAAGCTACGATTCACAGTCACTTCGCGCACATTATAAGTCCAGCTTCATGTCACCAAACCGAATCCACTTTTTCTTTCTCATAAATTCAGAAATCCCCAACGTAAGGCATGCCGGAAGGATTACCTGAATCAGCAGGATTTTCACCAGCACGACGAGCGGATCCTCCGTCTGCGTCATCACCTGCCACGTCATAAGCGGCCCTACCAGTCCCGCCGTGCCCATGCCCGAACCGGTCGCATTGCTCGTCATATGTAAGAGCACGGTTCCAACCGGTCCCAGGATTGCACTTGACAGAATCGCGGGCAGCCAGATAAGGGGACGCTTTACGATGTTCGGCACCTGCAGCATGGAAGTGCCAATCCCCTGCGCCAAAAGTCCGCTGAGCTTATTTTCCCGATAGCTCGCCACGGCAAAGCCTACCATGTTGCAGCAGCATCCCACGGTCGCCGCCCCGGCCGCCAGGCCGGACAAATTTAAAATCACGCCCAATGCCGCCGAACTAATCGGCAACGTCAAAATCATCCCCATCAGCACGGACACGACGATCCCCATCAGAAGAGGCTGTTGCTGGGTTCCCCAGTTAATCAGGGATCCTAGCCATGTCATAAATTTGGAAATCGGCGGTCCCACAAAAAGTCCGACGACCGAACCCGTGCCGATGCATATAAGCGGGGTCAGCAAAATATCCAGCTTTGTCTTACCCGCGACTAAAATTCCAATCTCAATGGCTATATAAGCTGCCACGAAAGCCCCCAACGGCTCGCCCGGACCAGCGAACACGATGTTGCCGTCCACCAGAACCTGGCCCGCCAGCAATTTACTGGCAAACGCGCCGACCATGCCCGCCGTCGCGGCCGAAACCACCACGAGCTGACCGGCCTCGAACTTTCTGGCCACGCCCACGCCGATGCCCGCACCGGTCATGGCTGCCGCCACCTTGCCCACGAAGAAAATCAAATTCCCATACGGGCCTCCCACGAAACTGCCAATCTGCTGTATAATCGTCCCTATAATCAAGGTGGCAAACAATCCTTGTGCCATCCCGCCCAATCCGTCTATAAAAATTCTGTCTAATAGCTTTTTCATCACCCTGGCCCCTTGCTGTTTTTGTTTTTCTTAGTCCCCCTGATTTTAGCACAGAACCACCTGTTTTACAACGACTTTGCAATTTTCATTTACTTTTTTTCCCGAATCAGATATACTAATGTACTGACACGTTAGACTGCAAGTTACCATATACACCTATTATGGGAGGGCTACATTTATGTTTCGTTTATGGGGAAAAGAGTTCAAAGACAATCACCTGCTGCGCGATACCGTCATCTGCGACGAGAGCGATGACACCCGCACACACAAGATATTTCATGCGCTGGATGCCATCTGCTATGAGTTCGACTTAAGCAAGCCCCTCTGGCTTGACACGACGGTCGCCGATTTCAAAAAGCACGCAAAAGCCAGATTTTACCAGGACAATTTCGTGGATTCCATTGATTTTGATTATCTGGAAATACAAATTATCGAAGAATAGCGTTACTATTCATAGTCGGATGAAAAGGAACAGAATAATTATTCAATCTGCCAATCCACCGGTGCCACCCCGTGTTCCTCTAAAAACTGATTCGTCTGACTAAACGGCCTGCTGCCGAAAAATCCGCGATACGCGGAAAGCGGGCTCGGATGCGGTGCTTTCAATATCAGGTGGTTGGGATTGTTCAACATCCTTGCCTTGCGCTGTGCCGGCGAACCCCACAAAATGAACGCGATGGGACGATCCTGGCCATTTAACGCCATGATTGCCGCATCGGTAAACTCCTCCCATCCGATTCCCCTGTGTGAATTTGCCTGGTGGGCGCGCACGGTCAGCACGGTATTCAGCATCAGAACCCCCTGCTCGGCCCACTTTGTAAGGCAGCCGTGATTTGGTATCGTGCATCCCAGGTCGTCATGCAGCTCCTGATAAATATTGACCAGGGACGGCGGCACTTCCACGCCTTTTTGCACGGAAAAGCACAAGCCATGCGCCTGCCCGTCATTGTGATACGGGTCTTGTCCCAGAATCACCACCTTGACTTCTTTCAGCGGCGTCAGATGGAACGCGTTGAAAATGTCGTTTGCCGGTGGAAATATTTTCCATGAACGGTATTCCTCGTTCACCGTGTCAAACAATTTTTTATAATATGGTTTGCGAAATTCACCCTTTAACGCCTCGTACCAGTCCCCGTTTAATCCCGCCATTTTCCTGGTCCTCCTTTATCTTTGTGTATCTCCTTACCCTATAGCCGCACGGAAACGCCTTCCCCGCGCAAGTATTCCTTCACTTCCCGAATTTCCAACTCCTTGTAATGGAACAATGACGCCGCCAGAGCCGCGTCCGCGCCGCCCTCTGTCAATGCCTCCTTAAAATGCGCAAGCGTCCCCGCCCCGCCGGAAGCAATCACGGGAATGGACACGCTTTCGGCAATCGCGCGCGTCAGTGCCAAATCATATCCCGCCTTTGTCCCGTCGCAATCCATGCTGGTCAAAAGGATTTCCCCGGCTCCCAGCTCCTCCACGGTCCTTGCCCATTCTATGGCATCGATTCCCATGTCGATGCGCCCGCCGTTTTTATAGATGTTCCACCCGCTTCCATCCTCGCGCCGCTTGGCATCGATGGCCACGACGACGCACTGGCTGCCGAACTTCTCTGCCGCTTCATGCACGAGCCGCGGGTTATTGATGGCGGAAGAATTGACGGAAATCTTGTCCGCGCCTTCCCGAAGCAACATACGGAAATCCTCCACGGTGCGAATCCCGCCGCCCACGGTAAACGGGATAAACACGCATTCCGCCACCTTGCGCACCATGTCTACCACCGTCTTTCTATCATCGGAGGAGGCCGTGATGTCCAAAAACACCAATTCGTCCGCCCCCGCCTTGTCATATGCCCTGGCAATCTCCACCGGGTCGCCGGCATCCTTCAAATCCACAAAATTCACACCCTTGACCACGCGCCCGGCATTCACGTCCAGGCACGGGATAATTCTCTTTGTAAACATATGCTTTTCTCCCTCATGTCATACGGCCAGAAAGTTTTCCAAAATCCGAAGCCCCACCTCGCCGCTGTTCTCTGGATGGAACTGTCAGGCAAACACGTTGTCCATCTCCACCGACGCATGGATTTGCACGCCATATTCGGTGGATGCCTTGACAATGTCTTCCTCTTTTGCTTTTAAATAATACGAATGTACAAAATATACGTAGGACTCTTCCTTTATATTCTGAAACAGCCTGCCCCCATGCATAAAATGCAGCGAATTCCATCCCATGTGGGGGATTTTCAAGCCTTCCCCGGCGGGAAGACGCAAAATTTCTCCCTTTAAGATTCCAAGCCCTTCCTCGCCCGGAGCCTCGTCGCTGCGCTCGAATAAAAGCTGTAATCCCAGACAGATGCCAAGGAACGGGATTTTCTCTTCCACCGCCCGGTAAATCACCTTGTCCAGACCCCTGGCGCGCAAATTTTTCATGGCATCTCCGAATGCGCCGACCCCCGGAAGAATAATCCGCTCCGCCGAGAGAATCTTTTCCGCGTCCGAGGTGATTTCCACCTCCTGCCCCAGTTTTAGCAAGGCCTTCTGCACGCTCTTTATATTACCCGCGTCATAATCTATCATTGCAATCATCGTTTTTCTCCTTATCCCGCGTCCAACTCAAACCAGAATTCCACGCCGTTGTCAAAGTTTCGCGCGCCGTACTTTTGGTGCATGGACTCCATGATGGCCTTCACAATCGACAAGCCGATTCCATTTCCCCCATATTCCCTTGTGTGCGCCTTGTCCGCCTTGTAAAACTTCTGCCAGATTTTATCAATGTCTTCTTCGGCAATCGGACTTCCGCTGTTAAACACGCTGACATGCACAACCGCTTCCTCTCTCGTCGCCTGAATCTGAATCCGCCTTTCATTTGCCACGTGGTGCAACGCGTTAACCAGATAATTGCGGAACACCTGCTCCGTCTTGAATTCGTCCGCCCACACGTACATCTGCTCATCGGCAATGAAGTCAATTTCCGCGTCGGCCTGTGAAATTAAAATTTCACAGCTAGAAAGCACGCCCTTTATCAAGTCCACGAGGTCGAACCGCTCCATCACCGGCTCCTCAGCGCCAAACTCCAACTGGTTCAGCGTCAAAAGATTTTTCACCATCTGATTCATCTTGGCC
>CATLEQ010000102.1 GCA_949915905.1 uncultured Lachnospiraceae bacterium
TTATGTAAAGGACGCGCGGTGGGGCGCGCGCATGGGGCACAAGTCTTTCGAGGACGGGGTGATTGATATTTTGACATGGCCATTAAACGGCAGCCACAATGGTGTCACGGCCGAGAACGTGGCTCGCAAATACCACGTTACGAGAGAGGAGCAGGATGGGTTTGCGCTGGCCAGCCACCAGAAAGCGGTCGCCGCGATTCAAGCGGGAAAATTCGTGGATGAAATCGTCCCGGTGGAGATTAAGGGGCGTAAAGGGCAGGTGACGATATTTGACACGGACGAGGGTCCGAGGGAAAACCAGTCGATGGAGATTCTCAGGAAATTGAAGCCTTGTTTCATGCACGACGAGGAGGCGACCGTCACGGCGGGAAATTCTTCCAGCCTAAATGACGGGGCCGGCGCGGTCGTGGTCATGTCGGCGGAGGCGGCCGGGCGGCTTGGCGTGAGCCCGAAGATGAAAATAGAAGGATTCAAGGTCGTCGGGAATGAGGCGGAATTGATGGGATACGCGCCAAAATATTCCAGTGAACGGTTGGCGGAAGAACTCGGAGTGAATTTGAAGGACATCGACATGTTTGAAATCAACGAGGCCTTTGCAAGCCAGTCGGTGGCGGTCGCGAGGGACTTGGGATTGGACATGAAAAAAGTCAACATTTATGGAGGCGGCATTTCCATAGGACATCCAATCGGGGCGACGGGGGCAATCCTGGTCACGAAGGTCATGTATGAATTGATGCGGACGGAGAAAAAGGACGCGATGGTTTCCATGTGCATCGGCGGCGGCCAGGGGATTTCCATGTATTTTACGAAGTGCGGAAATTGAGGCGATGGGAAACCCGGCCGGTATCGGACGTGGCTCGCGCGACGGCCATTGGCATGGATTTTCATGTGCATCGCAATAATAGAAAGGATGACGAAAGATGCGGATACCTGAATTTGTAACGGCAAAAGACGTGGTAAAAACATTGAAGGACGGCGACGTGTTTGGAATGGTCGGGATGACGCTGGTAGGCTCGCCGGAAGAGATTTTAAAGGAGATGGAACAATCCTTCCTGGAAAAGGGGACACCAAGGGATCTGACGTTCATCCATTCGGCGGGGATTTCGGACAAGGTCGGCGGGATGAACCGCCTTGGACATGCGGGAATGCTAAAGCGGATTATCGGATCCCATTGGGGTCTTGCGCCGAACCTCATGGACATCATTACAAACAACGAGGTGGAAGCCTTCTGCATGCCATTGGGCGTTTGCGCACATCTTCACAGCGCGGTAAATAGGCGGGAACCGGCTCTTATCACGACTACCGGTTTGGGAACCTTCGTTGATCCCCGGCTGGAAGGCGGCAAGATGAACGAGCGCACGAAGGCACTTGATGAGGATTTGATTGAGTTTGTGCAAGTGGACGGGAAGGATTATTTGAAATACCATTATACGAAAATGGACCATTTGATTATACGTGGTACATATGCGGACGAGTTGGGCAATATTTCGACCATTGACGAGGGGTGTGTTTTGGAACTCCTTCCGGCAGTGCTCGCGACAAAAAAATTCGGCGGCAAGGTCATCGTCCAGGTTCGGCAGAAAGTGGGGGCGGGGTGCATTCCGCCCAAGGAAGTCACGATTCCCGGTGTGTTCGTGGACTACGTGGTGGTTGCCGAGAATCCCTTTGACAATCATCGTCAGTCCTCGGGGTGGTACCAGGATGACACGTATTCCGGGCAATTGAAGGCTCCGGTGGCGGAGCTGGACATTTATCCGATGAACGAGCGCAAGGTGATTGGCAGGCGAGCCATGATGCAGCTGCGGAAGAATTCGATTATCAATGTGGGAACCGGAATTCCCAATGACACGGTGGGGCCGATTTTGGCGGAAGAAGATTTGATGGATGACGTGATGATCACGGTCGAGTCGGGAATTTACGGAGGGGTTCCGGCGGGCGGCGTGGATTTCGGGGTATCCCAGAACACGGTCGCGCTGATTCCCGTCGACTCCCAGTTCGATTTTTACGAGGGAGCCGGGGTGGACTTCACGTTCATGGGATGCGGCGAGCTGGACGCGAGAGGGAACGTAAATTCCACCAAAATGGGAAAAATCGCCCCGGGTTCCGGAGGTTTCGTGGACATCACGTCCGCCGCGAAGAACATCGTCTTTTGTTCGACCTTTATGGGAAAAGGGCTGAAATGTAAATTTAGTGAGGAAAAGGGAGTTGAAATCGTTTCCGAGGGAAAAATATGTAAAGTGGTCAAAGAAGTGACGCAGGTTTCGTTAAATGGAAAGATGGCGAGTAAAAACGGGCAGAACGTGTATTATGTGACCGAGCGGTGCGTGTTCCACATTGATGAAGACGGGCCGGAACTGATCGAGGTGGCAAAAGGGATCGACCTTCAGAGGGACATTTTGGACAAGATGGAATTTTCTCCCCGCATCAGCCCGGATTTGAAGGAAATTCCGTCCTGCATTTACGCGGAAGGGAAATTTGGATTGAAGGACATGTTAGTGGGCTGATTAGTTCGAGGATGAACGTGTCAGCACGCTGGTATGACAAAGATGTTTGTGCCTGGCGGCCGTGGTAGGTGCGCCGGGCGCGAGGAGGGAATACGATGAGAAAAGACAATCCTTTATATGGTTTTGAAATTGACCCGGCGAAGCTTGAGTTTATTGGAAAAGACCTACAGCGGCCGGAATGCATTCTCGCGGAAAGAAACGGAAGCCTTTGGGCGGCGGATGCCAGGGGCGGAGTGTGCCACATCCTTCCCGACGGGACGCAAACCATCATTACGCAAAAGAAGGGAGGCGGGTTGGACGCGGCCAATGACGTGGACAGATTCTTTAACGGGACGCTTCCCAACGGCCTGGCGTTTGACCGACGCGGCAATATCCTGATTTCCAATTTCGGGACGGACTGCCTGGAAATTATGGATCGGAAGACGGGTGAGACGAGGGTGCTGTTTGACACGGTGGACGGAAAGGAAATTGGAAAGGTGAATTTCGTCCTTCGGGATTCAAAAGACCGAATCTGGATTACGGTCACGACGATGAAGAAGAATTGGCTGGACGCGCTGCGTCCGGACTTGGACGACGGGTACATTATCCGTTACGACGAGCGGGGAGCCCATATCGTGGCGGACGGGCTGCATTTTACAAACGAGGTCCGCTTTGACGCGAGGGAGGAATATTTATACTGTGTGGAAACTACGGGGGTGAAGGGCGGCAGGATCGTAAGGTTCCGCTGCGATGGAAACGGAGACTTGCACGACAAGGAAGTGTATGGGCCTTCCGCGTGGGGGCAGGGCGCGTATCCGGATGGAATCGCGTTTGACGAGTATGGAAATTTGTGGGGAACGATGGTTTATTCCAACAAGGTATGGTTTATCGATCCGGAAGGCGAGGGACACATCCTTCTCGATTTCGGTGACCATGACAAGGTACAAGCCTTGGACGACGCGTTTTACGCGGGGCGGGTGACCAATGAAATCCTCTTTCCGACGGCGGCGGGGCCTTGCGCCTGGACGGCGAGCGTGTGTTTTGGCGGGCCGGACAGGAGAACCGTCTACATCGGCGCGTTGAAGGAGACGAGCATACCGTTTTTCCGTTCACCGGTCGCGGGGCTTCCGATGGTGCACTGGAACGATACATATGAAAGTGGAAATGTTGGTACTTTTTACGGCGGCCGCGCACACGGCCATAGGCCGGCAAAGTAATGGACATTGGAAGGAGGGCGCATGGAGACTTACGCGATTAAAATGGAACATATCCAAAAAGGGTTTTCTGGCGTACCCGTTTTAAAAGAGGTCGATTTCGAATTAAAAGAGGGTGAAATTCATGCATTGCTTGGAGAGAATGGAGCGGGAAAATCCACGTTGATTAAGATTTTGTCCGGCGCGCACGAGAAAGACGACGGCACGGTGAGGGTGTTTGGCGAGGAAGTGGAAATTCACAACCCGCAGGACGCGCACGCGTTGGGCATCCAGTGCATTTACCAGGAATTGTCCTTGATTCCGCACCTTTCGGTGGCGGACAACATTTTCCTCGGGCGGGAGCTGGGAAAAAAGGCCTGGATTAACGAGCGGGACACATACAAGAAGGCGCGGGAAATGATGGACATGCTGAGCCTGGACATTAACGTGAAAAGCCAGGTTCAGTCATTAGGAATCGGGGCGCAGTTTTTTACCGAGATTTGCAGGTGCCTTTTGGGAAACGCCCGCATTGTCATCCTGGACGAACCGACATCTGCCATGACGCCGATTGAGTATGGTTATTTTTTGCGGGCCATCAAAAAGTTGCGGGAACAACACATTTCGGTCATTTATATTTCGCATAGGCTGGATGAAATCAAGGACATTTGCGACCGGGTGACGATTCTCCGCGACGGGAAGAATGTCAGGACGGCGGAGGTGAAGGACATCACGATTCCGGAAATCATTCATGAAATGGTGGGCAAGGATGCCTCCGGATATTTGCAAAGGCAGCAGGGCGCGGATCTGACGAAGGCACCGGTGATGATGAAGCTGGATCACGTCTCGTCCGCTAAAATCGAAGACATTTCGTTTGAATTGAAGGCGGGAGAAATTCTAGGGGTCACGGGGCTTTTGGGAGCGGGTAAGACGGAGCTGGCGAACGTGATATTTGGTGTCGATAAAAAGACGCGGGGGACGATTACCGTGGACGGCAGGGAATACACGTTTAAAAACCCGCGCCAGGCCATGAAGGCGGGAATCGGGCTGGTTCCGGAAGACAGAAAACGGACGGGGCTTTTTCAGGAATTTGACATCAAATCGAATATTGCCATCGTAAACCTGGAACAAATGGAACAGTGGAAAGTCTTGGTACATCGGTCAAAGGAGAAGGAACTGGCGAAGCGTTGCGTGAAAGACATGAACGTGAAATGCCGTAACACAAACCAGAAGATGAAGCACCTAAGCGGCGGGAACCAGCAGAAGGTCGTGTTATCTAAGTGGATTGCCAGAAATCCAAAGGTGCTGCTTTTGGACGAGCCCACCCGGGGAATCGACGTGGGATCCAAAGAGGAAATTTACAATTTGATTCACGAGCTGGCAAACGAGGGGATGGCGGTCATGGTCCTTTCCTCCGAGATGCCGGAAGTATTGGCGTTGTCCGACCGGATTCTTATTTTACATGACAGAAAATGCAAAGGGGAAATCGCGGGCGAGGGTGCCACGCAGGAGGGGATTCTGATGACGATAACCGGAGGTGGGGATGATGAATGAGAAAACGGCTTCTAAGGAAATGGCTTCTAAAATAAAGGTTTTTAAAATCACGGACTTGAGAAGATATACGCTTTTAATCGTGTTTATCGTGATGTGTGTGTTCTTTTCCGTCACGACGGACGCGTTTTTGAAGCCGGGCAATCTGATTGACGTGATTCGTTCCAATTCGATTTCGGGATTGTTGGCGATTGGGGTCACTTACACGATTTTGGCAGGGGGCATTGACCTTTCCACCGAGGCGGTGGCGTGCCTGGCGGGCATCGTGGCCGGCGTGTTCAGCGAGAACTTGCTCCTGGCAATCGTGGGTGGCCTGGCGGTCGGCATCGTATTCGGCTTCATTAATGGATTCGTCCTCACGAGAACCAACATCCAGCCGTTCATCTTCACGCTGGCAATAAGCCGTATCGGGCGCGGCATCGTCATGATTTATACGAAGGGCATTTCCCTCTATGACATTGACGAGGGATTCCGCCAGATCGCGAAGGGGACGATTGGGCCGATTCCGGTGCCAATCCTATATTTCGCGATTATCATTATCGCGTCGTACATTTTGTTAAACCATTCAAGGCTTGGGAGATATGTATACGCGGTCGGGTCGAATGCGGAGGCGGCGAGGCTTTCCGGAATCAAGGTGGAACGGGTGCGGATGTTCGTCTACATGTTGTCGGGCATTTTAGCGGCACTTGGGGGAATCCTATTGACGGCCAGGACGTCCGCGGCGGAGGTGGCGGCGGCCGACGGGTGGTCTCTGGACGCGATTTCGGCGGTCATCATCGGCGGTACTTCCATGCGGGGCGGCGAAGGCGGCATATTTAACACGATTCTGGGAATTTTTATAATAGCGGTATTGAATAACGGGCTCGTATTATTAAACGTGCCATCGCAGTATTATCTGTTTATCAAAGGTTTGCTGATGGTGTTCGCGGTATTGGTCGATTTTAACAGTTTGAAGAAAAAATCATGAGGGAACCCTGATTTGGTTGGAAGGGTGAAAATGACGTGCATTCTCCAGGCCGGTCGCCCTGGCGGCTGACCCGGATGCGAGAGATAACAAAAAATTCCACAAACGAAGGAGGAAAACAAGGATGAAAAAAGAAATGATGGAAAAGGCAACGATGAAAAAAACAACGGGAAAGACGAAGAAAAGGCGTATAGCCGCGGCATTCCTTGCCATGATGATGGTATTCGTCCTGACCGCGTGCGGGGGCGATTCCAAGGATGGTGATTCCAAGGATAAGACGCCGGCGGATGACGGGGCAAAAAAAGAGGAGACGAATGACCAGAAGGAGGCGAAGGACGGCGGTTATTTCCTGGGCTACAGCGTGGGAGACTACAAGGTCATCCTGCAGGCGGAGACCGGCAACCGCTTCGAGGACATTTGCGAGGAAAAAGGATACAAATGTGCCGTGAAGGACGCGCAGGGAGATTCATCCACGCAGTTGGACGACGTCAACGCCTTGATTGCGATGGGAGTTGACGGGCTGATAATCAGCCCGGTGGACGGACAAGCTTGCGCGCCGGCGGTGGAAGCGGCCCACGAGGCGGGAATCCCCATCGCGGTGGTACTTCGCGACATTCCGTCCAAGAAGGATTTGTACGCCACGTTCTCCGGCACGGATGACATTGAGCTGGGAGAACTTGGGGCAAAGGGCCTGCTTGACGCGATAGGCGAAAGCGGAAAAATCGTGTACATCCAGGGAACCCCGGGATTGTCCACGGCGGAAGACCGCACGACCGGATTCCACAACATCATTGACCAATATGATGGTATTGAAATTGTCGCGGAGCAGGCGTGCAATTATAACCGGGCCAAGGCGATGGAAACAATGGAGGCGATTCTCCAGGCCAATCCGGAAATTGACGCGGTGTGGTGCGCGAACGACGAAATGGCGGGCGGCGTGGTACAAGCGATTGACGCGGCGGGACGCACCGGGAAAATCAAGGTCGGCGGTGCCAACCTGCAGTCCGACGCGTACCAGAGGCTGTTGGACGGGACGCAGGCGTGGGACGTGACGACCCCGCCGATGATGCTGGATAATGCATTGGAAGCCCTCGTCACCGTTCTTGAGGGCGGAGAAGTGGAAAAGAGAATTAATGCGGACCTGGATATCGTGACAAAAGAAAACGCGGAAGAGTTTGAATATCAGGTTTACTAATCTTGATGCGAGTGTACGGGGCTGTTTTATACGGCCCCATTTTCCTTTAAAACGGGAGGGGGACGCGGTACGCCGTTAAAGCGGCCGTGCCTGGCGCAAGCGTTTTGCTTGCGAGTAAATGTTTTTCACTGCCCGGCAGGGAGAGAGGAGAAGAAAGATGGTTACAGGAGTGGTTCATTCCGGCATTTCCGTAAGCGACCTCCAAAGGAGCATCACGTTTTATCATGAAATGCTTGGGCTGGAGCTTTTGAAAGTGGAACCCGTGCGCAAGTCGCGCGGTGACAAGCTCGGAGTTCCCGGGGCGGAGATTCAATTGGCCGTGATTGGGATTCCCGGCACGACGGAAACGTTCGAGTTGATTCAATATTTGAAGCCCGCTCCGATGTTTGGATACGGGGTTCCGGTCAACACGCTTGGGTGCGTACATATTGCCCTGCGCGTGGATGATATTGACGAGACGGTGAGGAATTTAAAGGAAAGGGGAATTCAGTTTTGCTCGGAAACATACGAGGAAATCAAGGACGGGCCGATAGCGGGTATGAAGTGGATTTATTTCAAGGATCCGGACGGGACGAACCTGGAATTGATTGAGGAGCCGGCGAAATATCCAGATAAGTAATTAGTGAAATTTTGGAAATAGTGTGATATAATAACGAGGAAAATGGCGGCCATGCTTGCATGAACCGACATTTGACGACTATTTCCATCGAGACGTTAGTCGAGATAGTATACTTTTGTCAGAGGTAAAAAAGTAGCAGAATTGAAGCGGGAGACTTATGAAAATTAAAAAGCAGACAATCAGTGACAATATCAGCGAATATTTGAGAGACCAGATTATGACCCGGAAATTAAAAGAAGGGGACAGAATCGTGGAGAGCCAGATCGCGAAGGAACTTGGGGTGTCCCAGGCACCTGTCAGGGAAGCACTTCTTCAGTTGGAAGGAATGGGGCTTGTAAAAAACAAGCCGTACGTGGGTTCTTACGTCCTTCCCGTGGACATGGACGTCATTCAACAAGCCTATGAACTTCGCAACATGCTGGAGGCTTACGCGGCGACCTTGGTCATTGATAAAATAAACGAGGAGGAAGTCGCCAGGATGGAAGGACACCTCCAGAACATGCGGGACGCCCTGGCGCGAGACGACCGGCGGATCATCATCGACGAGGATAACAAGTTCCATGGCGTCGTCGTGAAACGCGTCGGGAACCCGATGCTTTTGAAGATGTGGCAGATGAGTTCCACCCAATGGTCAAGCCTTACGATTACATATTTTGATGACATGGACTATATCGTGGAGTCACATGTGAGGATTATCGAGTACCTGCGGGAGAAGAACTTGGAAGCGTTGAAAAAGGAACTGCAAATTCATTTCAAAAATGCCGCGGCCATCACGCTGCATGCGTTTGAAAAAATATGCGAGAAGTGAGGGGGAATCTATATTCCCCCTCTTTATTGTCCGCGTCGGCTTTGAAGCACACAAGTACTTGAAGAAGAGCGATGTCCTTAGTGCGGAAGAAAAGTGTCGAATTAGACAATGAAACTTGATTGTTGTGGGAAAATACGGTAGAGTGTAAATGCTGCATATTGTACATGAATGTTACAGTTCAGGCTTGTCTGAATTGTAACACATGAGCGTGAACAGAGGAAGGATTATGGGTATCAGGATTGCAATCTGTGATGATGACGAAATTTTTAGAATTGAATTGGTGAAATTTTGTGGACGTTTTTTTGCCGAAAAGATTTCATGCGAGATAAGGGAATATGCTTCCGGTGAAGAGTATCTTGCGGCGGAACCGGCGGACATTTTGCTTTTGGATATTGAGATGGAAGGGATGGATGGGATTGAGGTAAAGGAAAGGTTGATAGATCGGCATACAGATACCCAAATCATTTTCGTGACGAACCATGGGGAATCCATGAGGGACGCGTTTGGAAAAAATGTGAGTGGTTTTTTGACGAAACCGGTACGGTATGCCGAATTTAGTGAAATAATGAAGAAGGTTTTGCGCGGGTTGGAGGCAGAGCAACGTTTTTTGACGGTACAAATGGTCGAAAAGAAGAGAAAGGTTTATTTGAAGGATGTTTTGTATCTAAAGGCAAGTGGGAAGGACGTGGACATACATGCGGTAGGGGAGGTGCTGGCTTCCGTAAAGCGTGAAGGGCTCGGATGTTGGGGAGAGCGGTTGGAGTATGACGATTTTGTTCAATCACATAAGAGTTATCTGGTAAATCTGGCACATGTGAAACGGGTGGGGAAGGAGATCTTGCTGGATAACGGGGAACGCGTGAAGTTGAGCAGGGATCGAAAACGTGAATTTGAAGAAACGTATTTGGACTACCAAGAACGGCATATACAATAAGCAATAGGGATGTGCGTTACTGTTGGAGAATGGATATGAATGGATGTGTGTTTAGAGGATGAATGGGATGGAAAAAGCACTGGAGCAATTATTATTTACATTGGAAGATTTTTTATGGATGTGGGGAATCCTGCAGATGGGGCTCGTTAAAGATAAGAAGCGGTGGACGTTGGGCGGGGTATTGTTCATGCTCTTTCTTGTCTGGGAAGGATGCGTTTCGTTTGGCGGATATGCATTGTTTATCGAGATTGCATTTAGGGCGATTTTGTTGTTAATGGTTTTAGAAGGAAACATGCGTGAAGTTTTACTTAAATTCGTATTTTCAATTTTTGCCATGGACATCGTAGGCGGTCCGATTCGGACGGTACTCCATGTCATAGGGAGATCCACAACCATGAGGCGGCAAGGTGAGTATCAGAATGTTTTGTACGAGGTTATTTTAATCGTGGCTATTATAATGATGATTTTCATCATGCAAAGACATGAAGAAATAAAAAGAGAAATTAAAAAATTATCATGGCATTATTACGTGATTGGTGTTTTTGTGTGTTTCATGGTTGGATTGCTTCGGACATATGTTTATGAATTTGGAAAAGGCCAAGGGGTAACGGTTGAAAACTTTGCAGAAATTTTGTGTACGTGCTTGACGGAGGGCGTGTATTTTTTGGCAATGGCCTTGGTCGTGATTAATGAGTTTCGAAAACGATATCAGGAAGAGAGTTCACTGAAAAGCGAGAACATGGAAATGTTAAAAGAATATCATCGCTCGCAGGAGCATCATATGCGGGAAGTACGCAAAATACAGCATGACATTCAAAATCACTTGTTGGTGATTGAAAAATACTTGGAGCAAGGAAAAATAAATGAGACAAAGGAATATTTGAATCAGGTGGCGGGGGAACTCTCTTGGAAGAAAGAAAAGATGATAGATGTAGGAAATGACGTGGCAAGTGCAATTCTTTCCAGGGAAAAGGAGAAAGCTGGGGAGGGGACTACGTTTCACTGTGAGGGACGCCTTGTGGCCAAGAGTGTGTTGAGTGATTATGATGTGTGCATTATTTTGTCTAACTTGTTGGAGAATGCCAGAGAGGCTTGCGAGAAACTTCGGGAAAAAGAGAAGAAAATTACGATTTTATTGAAGG
>CATLEQ010000103.1 GCA_949915905.1 uncultured Lachnospiraceae bacterium
TAACAACTTTTCCGTCTCGTTTTCATAATCTAATGACAACTCATAGCGGATTCGTTTCATGCTCATTTTATAGCTTGACTTTACAATGTTTAACATTGCCATTACGATCTTCTTCATGATCTGCAGGTTCTTTGCGCCCGTTTTTGCCATGCTGTTGTTCTTGTCATCCTTAAACGTGAAGTCAAGTTGCCAGTGCGGGTTGTTTTCTACGCGCCAATGTCCTCTCACGGCTCTCTCGAACTCCCTTGCGTCGGCATCTATGCTGCAGATGTAATACCGCTCTTCCTCGTACCGGTTCCCGTTCGCCTTCTCAAGTGTCTTTTTCACCATCCCGAACGACTTCAGTTTTTTCCACATCTTTTTCTCGCTATACCAGCCTATGTCTTCCGTTATGTAATATTCCCAGATCGCCACTCCCCCGTGTTCCTTTTCTGTCGTTTTATGCCAACAGTTCTTTTTCTTGCACAATTCTTTTCGGACTTCCTCCGTGAAGTACCCTCTTACCTCTTCGTAAAACAAGGGCTGGTTCCCCTTCAATGCAAGAACATAGCCCCCTTCCCGCCCACGATTGTTGCCGCGGTGTCCTTTTGGCAGTTCATCGCGTCGGCAGTCACGATGCTTCCCTTCAAATCCATCAGTGACAGCAATTCTTGTGCCGCCGGTATCTCGTTCGTCTTTTCCTCTATGAATTTCTGCCCGATGCAAATCCCGTAATCGCATGCATAGACGTTCAGGGTCTGCAATGCCCTGACCGCCCCCGTGCTTGTCTCATTTCGTTTTGAACCACGGCTTTCCTTCCCGTCTACGGCCACGATTGCACGTTCGTGGGTTTCCGTCTCAGAAAGACTGGACACCCCGTCCACGGTATTGAACAAGAGTTGCACTACCACTTGGAAAAAATGCCCCGTGTCAATGTTCCCGATCACGATGCGGATTGTGTCATCTGTGGGAACCCCGTTGGGAAGTTCCAGGTACTTGCGCAACCATTTCTCCTTTCGTCTTGCAAAGCTTTCAATCTCTCCCCACTCGTTCGCGTTCCCAAGGAGTGCGAAGAAGGCAATCATCACGACATCCCCCAAGGGGCACCTCGTGTAGGATGGGTGTCTATAATCCGGGATTGCATCCGCATTTTTCTTGAGTTCACGAATCAGTCCATCGTTATTTTTTATGGAATCCGGTGTAATTCCTTCCCTTTGTAATATATCCCGCATTGCTTCTAATTTTGTGGATTTTTTAGCCATGGTTCGTCTCCTAACATTGATATAAAAGTTCTAAAACAATTATATCAGTAAAGCACAGAAAAGGGAATAGGGGGTTTCCCATTCCCTTAATATTTTTGTAACTTTACAAGTTTAACCTGAATCCACGAAGCCTTTGCAAATCTATATATAAAAAAGAGCGGAATCCAGATATGTGCAATCCCGTTTATGTCTCAAAATCGTCCATTTGCCCCACTTGTTCTTGTCAATTTTCCCCAACTCTGTTATTCTACAAATATAAAAATATTTTATATTCCATTTTATACATCTATCAAAAAAGGAGTCGAACCATGAAAAAAAACATCCCTTTTACATTATCGTATTATTTTATTTTTCCTCATTGTCATTGCCCTCGCAGTTGGAATCCTTTTATTTTTACTTAGACAACAAAATTTTTCAACAATTGAAACAAATGACATCAAAGAACATCACTACAACAAGGATTTTGATGGCCGTAGCGAATTGGCACTGTTTCCCGCTTTCGCTTGGCAGGAAACAGTGGATTATTACTATTACCACAAAGAAGGAATCAAGGAGCCTTCCATACAGATTTATTTGGATTGTACTTTTGATGAAGAGTCCTATGCCAAGGAGTCGAAAAGATTGGAAGCGCTCTACACAAGCCAAGATAACTATGTGAACTACGTCCAGTTTGATTCCACCCACTTTTGCGTTCCCGCCTATGTGACAATCGCCGGACATTTTAACTGTTATGAATATGCCCTATTACCCGGTGATAATCGGATTATCTATGTTTTTTTACAAAACATTGACAAAGGAGACATTCATTTTGACTTTACTTACCTTCCCACGTATTATGGCGTGTCAGGTGGCGGATACTCCATGTATGTTCTAACAAAACCATCTGGAGAAGTCTTTTATACCTACGCCAAGAACAAAGGTTGGGTAACGCCTGATTAAAGATTCTTGTTCCCTCTTCTCACAAAAAAGAATCTTTACTTTCTCATATAAATAATGCCCCGTCCCTTAAATTGGGATGAGGCGTTATTCTTTGAGATAAGAGCCGTTTCCAGCATCAACCCTTTACCAAACAGAAATTACTGTCCAACATACTTCCGACAGTAAAATCCAACATGACAAATCCTTTCAATACGGATATTCAAATACTTACAGAATTGTTTACGCATCCATTAAATTTTGTAGACAAGGAACAAATGAACACGTTGCGTTATTTCCGCTATTTCTTTTGGAGTGCTAGTGGACTTTTTTATTCTTTTTATTGTCACATAATCGAATCAAAAGCAATTCTTCCGCTACTCTTATTTTATTTAATCACATTCTTCTAATCATATTACTTGTCATATGTACCTTTTCTTTAATTCGGCTTTATTTTCTTACGGTGAAACGCACGAATAATACCTTCCATCATCGTAGTTCCCGTATGCCCGTCCACCTCCAGCATCCCCCAGCTTGGATGTCCGCCAAACATTGCATTTAAATACCGCTGCGCGTTTTCAACATTCGGATCTTTATATTCCATTATTTCATCCTCTTTTCTTTCTCTATTGATGATCATCTGATATAGAAAAAGAAAATGCCATCGAATTTGTAAACCAAAAAGGCGGCAACATTTTTCTTCCTATGATTAATCCACATACATCTTCCAAACCAATCAACACAGCGACCGGCTTGGAGGATGTACCATGACGCATTATCTTATTTTACAATCGTATCCAAATATCCTTGCGCTTCCTTCGCGGTAAGATGATATTTTTCCTGAACCTTGGCAAGAATTGTTTGTGACGGGATATTCAATTCCATCAAGGTCGAAACCATATTTCGAATTCCTTCCTATCGCTCTTCTTGCCGGCCTTTGCTCCACCCTTCTTGTTGACCCTTACGCCATCCTTCCTGCCGACCTTGCCGAATGCCTTTCCAAAGTATTCTGTGCGCCTCAGTCTCTATGACTCCTCCTACCATAACCGAATTCACTCCTTTCCGCACGGATGTGTATTTTTCCGCGATGTGCTCCACCACCTTGCCTGATAATTCAATAATCATACGATAGGTGTATTCGCTGATTTCTCCTCGAACCATCAAATTCTCAAGCCGCCTTTTTATCTGTGCACATTCTTGCGTCATAGGAAACAAAGTTCCCTATGACGCAAAACCCTCCGGGGGATGCACACTTCGCGCCCAAGGAAAATGGCCGCTAGCGCGGCCGCGCTCCGGTGCGAAAGTCCGGCAAGCCGGACTCCTTGTTCTTTTAATAGTTCCAACTTCTTCTCGTCCTGCTCATATTCCTCGAACCGGCTCTCGTGGGAGAAAACATAAAACGGAAGCAAAAACAGAAGCCTTTTCTCAAATATCTCATCCAACGTGTACTGCTGCGTTTGCATCTCTTCCATTGACATCCCTCTCTTTCTCCGTTGTTTGAGAGGTCATAGGCCGATGGCCGGATGGAGTTCAAACCGACACGGCATCCTTCAAAGTGTAAATCTCCACGCGCCCCGTATTCTTACATCCGTCAACCATGGCTTTTTATGAAACCTCTCTGCTATTTTCTTAATGGGTTACAAGCATTGAGATTTCCGTATGTACGCCATATGGCTGAAATGATTCAGAACCGTAAATCATTTGGAAGTTGGAAACAGTCTTGATGTAACGCATCCAAACTGTTTCCCAAGAAATTTTAATGCTCTACAAAAAATATAACATAGACAGATAAAACACGCAAGCCAGAATTTGTAGAAGCAGCTCTGACGCTTAAAACATGGGAGGTTTTTTACGAAAGAACGTTATTTTTTAACGTCAGAGCTAATCCCTTTTGATATATGCCTTGACCGGACGGCGAAGCCAGGCGCAGGCCAGTGAAAGCCACCCCTCGCAACTTTTACAGACACCCCCGCCGCTCGCGTCCATGGTAAGGTCGTTTGCCAGAGCCAGTCCATGAACCCCTTCCGAATAGACATGCAATTCAAACGGGACGTGCTTCTTTCGCAGGGCGACGGCGAACAAAAGACTGTTTTCCACCGAAACAATCTGATCCTCGAACGTATGCCACAAAAACGTGGGCGGGACACGGCACGTCACATGCTTTTCCAACGACACCTCCTCCCGCCTCGACTCGTCGGCATCGGAGCCAAGCAGTTGGTCAAAAGAATTCAAGTGGGCGTATTCTCCCGCCGTGATGACAGGATAGCCAAGAATCAAACGATCCGGGCGAATCACCTCTTTTTCCAGTCCGGTTCCTTCCCACATGGAGTCCTTGTTCCAGAAAACACCGAGGCTGGCTGCCAGATGTCCCCCGGCGGAAAATCCGGCGACGGTAATCTGGGCTGGGTTTATGCGGTTTTCCTCCGCATGCGCCCGCAGCCACGCCACGGCTTCCGCCAGACAATACAGAACATCGGGAAACCGGCTCGGGGCAACCGGGTAACGCAAGACCGCCGTCTGGAAGCCTTGCGCCGAAAAGGCCAGGGCAATCGGTTCCGCCTCCCGATCCGTGGTCATCAAATAGCCGCCCCCGGGACAAACAAGGATGCACGGACGCTGCACGCTCATCCCGAGTTCAATGGACCATTCCTGAAAATACGTGTCCAAATATGCCTTCTTTTCATGTAAATAAATTCTCTCATGTTTCATGACGATTTTCTCCCTTCCTACAAGCACGCGCTTCCGCCGTCATTTCCATCCGCTTCACACCGCCGCGTGCTTCCCTCCTGACATTTTCAACCATTCACTCCGTCAGATCGCGCAACATCCCGTCCACCAGGATCAGGCAGCGCGGCAGGTGAAACGGCCCCTTGAACGTGCTTCCCTTCGTGGAAGGCATCGTCGGCAAACCATCACGCCGCAGGTATCCATACCATTCTCCATAATCCGGGTCAGAAAAGTGTGCCTTGCAATACTCCAGCGTCTGAAAAAAACTCTGCAAATATTTTTCCAATCCGGTATCTTGATAGAGCATCAGGGACGCGATTAGTATTTCGTTGTGCGGCCACCATAGCTTCATGTCATGCTCGTAAGCCTCCGGCGGTTTTCTCAGACAATCAACAAAATACAGCAAACCGCCATATTCTTTGTCCCAACCAGCCTCGTAAGCCCAGTCAAATATTTGCGCGGCCTTTTCCGCCCACTCTTCTTCCCCCGTCCATCGCGCGTACTCCAGAAGAAACCAGACACATTCGATGTCGTGTCCCGGATTGACCGTCCGGCCTTCCGTATAGTAAAGGCGCGGCGTGCCGTCCTCTCCAACGTTTTCCAAAACACATTCCAAGTCAGGCTTCACATGATAACGGAAAATTTCTTCCACGCACTGTTTTGCCCGCTCGTCATAAAAGCTTGCCCGCCCCGGATCCACGCGGCGCAAGATGGACGTCACGTTCAAAAAAATCATTGGAACGCCGAACGACCGACCCGTACGTGTCTCGGGTATCGTTTTCGGCCCAAGGCCGGTCGGGTCCTGCATGCCATGATTCAAATCCCAGTAAAGGTCATATGCCGCCCGCGCCCTCACAAGGCAGGCCGCTTCCCCGGTAATCCCATAATATTCGGCATTTGCCATGGCGTAAAACGCCTCGCTATAGCAATACCTGCGTTGGCGCAACGGCCGCCCATCCTCCGTTACGGTAAAATACATTCGGTTTGCGGCAGCGCGGTTGACGCAATGCGTTTCCATAAAGTCGAGGCAGCTTTTCGAAGCCATCAGCCATTCCTCACGAACACCGTAAGTATGGCATAAAAACGCGAAAATCCATCCGCATCGCCCCTGCATCCAGACACTTTTGTCCGTCGAATAAACATCCCCCCTCCGATCCAGGCAGGTGTAAACGCCCCCATACTTTTTGTCCATCCCATGTTCCAGCCAGAAATTAACACAAGTTTCCAACTCCGCCTCCACCCATTGCCGGGTATCCTTCAACTTCCGTTTGTTTACGTTGTCCATGATTTTTCTCCTCCTCTTTTCCGCCTTGTCCAAAACAAACCAAAATCACGCCCGCGCGACTTTGGCATTTGCCGCAAGGTTTTGACTTCATTACTTTCCTACATACAAGCATAAAGGATGTTGCGCAGCCGGGGATGCACGTAAGGTTCCAGGCTTTTTCGCATGTGCTGCGCATAAAACATGCTAAGATGGCGTTCGGGATCGATAAGCACGTAAGCACCGGCGGCTCCCGCCCAGCCAAATTCCCCCAATGACCCTGGAGAGCCGGCGGCCGCCTTGTCCACGAGGGTGCGAACTCCCAAGCCATATCCATAGCCTTTAAACTGGATCCAGTCGAAATCCCGCATCTGCCCCGCGTCCAGCCGATTCGTCCGCATTAAGTCTATCGTATTTTGACCGAGGATTCTTTCGCCGTTTTCCCCTATCCCACCATTTGCAAGCGCGGCGGCAAAGCGTGCATAATCGTCCACGCAAGAAACCAATCCGGCTCCGCCACTTTCATATTCCGTACCAAATACAAACTCATTTTCTTCGATTGGAATCCGCGCAACCGTTCCGGTCAGTTCATCCCTGCGGTACTGCGCCATCATCCCTTCCCGCGCGAGCGATGAGTTCGAAAAGCTGCTACGCTTCATCTCAAGCGGGTCAAAAACGTGCTCCCGCAAATATTGTCCAAAGCGTTGTCCGGAAAGAACTTCAATGAACGCGCCAAGCACGTCGTGCTCCAAACCATACCGCCAATGGGTACCCGGCTCATACAAAAGCGGCCGTGCAGCAAGTGCCCTGGCCACGTCAAGCGTTGGCGCCCGCCCATCCGTCTCGTCCACGACCTTTTGGATTTCCGGTACTGTCAGGTCATAATCGAACCCGGCCGTCATGGAAAAGAGATCCCCGATGGTAATCTCCCTCTGGCAAGGAACCACCACCTCCTCCCCGTTCGCCCTGACCTTGCGCACGGTCATGTCCTTGAACTCGGGAATATATTCTGAAAGCGGATCCGTCAGAAGAAACTTCCCTTTTTCATATAACGTCAATGCGGCCACGCATGTGATGACCTTGGAGCAAGAATATAAGTAAAACCTCTCGTCTCCCTGCATCGGCGTTTTCGCCTCCCGGTCAGAGTAGCCGCTAAAATGCCGGTAAACCGTCCGATACCCCTCAAGCACGACACAATCCGTCCCTGGAATTCCCATGACGGGCAACTCGTCAAGAAACGCGGTCAAAAATTGAAAATTCATGAAAATAACCTCCTTTAAAATCGTCATACAATTAGTGAAAATAGATGAAAATTATGAAATATAAAATCGCCATGCAACTTTTCACATTTTATTTTACTGAATACTCATATATTTTCAATCGGCAATATTCACAAAAATGAAAGTAAATTTTTGTCTATAAATGATATTGAAAATTTATTTTCATTGCCGTATACTGAAATCAACTTCTAGAAGCGTGGCACGAAACACAACGTTCAAACTAACGTTCATTTATGAAAAGGAGGGTTTCAACATGAGAAATCTCGAAAAGTATTTCGGCGTGCTGCCTGCATTTTACGCTTGTTACGAGGATGACGGCAGCGTGAGCGAAACACGGACCAGGGCATTGACCCGCTACCTGGTTGAATCAGGAGTGAAAGGCGTCTACGTCGGCGGCTCCTCCGGAGAATGCATTTACCAAAGGCCTGATGAGCGGAAAAAGATTTTGGAGACCGTCGTGGACGAGGCGGCCGGAAGGCTCACCATCATTGCCCACGTGGCTTGCAATAACACGCAGGACAGCATGGAACTCGCGGCACACGCCCAGAGCGTGGGTGCCGACGCAATTGCTGCCATTCCCCCGATTTATTTCAAATTGCCGGAATACGCGATTGCCAAATACTGGAATGACATTTCCAGCGCCGCCCCCGATCTGGACTTCATCATTTACAACATCCCGCAACTGGCAAACACGGCGCTGACCAAGCCGTTGTTTCAAGAAATGCTGAAGAACCCCAACGTCATAGGCGTGAAGAATTCCTCGGCACCGACGCAGGACATTCAAGTGTTCAAAGCCGCCGGCGGGGAGGATTGCATTATCTTCAACGGTCCGGACGAGCAGTTTATTTCCGGCAGAATCATGGGAGCCAAGGGTGCAATCGGCGGCACGTTCGGGGTCATGCCAAAGCTGTACTTAAAAGCGGATGCCTATTTTCAGGCAGGTGATTACGAAAGGGCACGGGCAATTCAATATGACATCAACGAAATCATCGAGTCGCTCTGTTCGGGACATGGTTGCATGTATGCAGTAATCAAGGGAATACTTAGAAAAAACGGTCTGGAGATTGGCTCCGTCCGCGCCCCCATGCCGGAGCTGATTCCAGAAGACGAAAGACTCATCGACCGATGCGACCGATTAATCCGTCATGCCGAAGAAACATACCGTTGACGATCCCGGGCGGGAAAAAGTGGAAAGAGGAGGCGAAAGCACTTGAAAACGAAAAAGGCAACCCGTTCCAAAAAGAATAACTTACAGCGCAGTGATGCCAGGTTCGCCGGGATTTTATGCGCGCCGCTAATCCTTTACCTGACCCTTTTATTGCTGCTTCCCATCGTCTGGGGCATTTACATGAGCTTTACCAACAAGGTGATTGGCGGCACGGCAGATTTTATCGGGCTTGCAAATTATGCAGAATTGCTGGCCAGCAAGGACTACTGGAAAGCCATGTCAAAAACGGTCATCTACACGGCGGCGGCGATTGGGGGCAAGGTCGTCTTCGGAACGATACTTGCACTGGCGCTCAACGTTTCATTTCGGGGAAACGGAATCTGCCGGGCGTTGCTTTTGATTCCCTGGTCACTTCCCAACGTGGTGGTCGCCCTGAACTGGAAATGGATTTTCGCCGATCGAGGCGGAATCATGAACCACTTGTTAAAAAGCATGGGACTAATTGACAAAAACTTGTTATGGCTGGGTGCCCCCGTCCTCGCAATGTTTGCAATCGTCGTGGCGGACGTGTGGCGCGGAACGCCGTTCTTCGGCATTTCGATCTTGGGAAAACTACAATCGATTCCCAAAGACCTTTACGAAGCCGCGGAAATTGACGGTGCCAACATACTGCAGCGGTTTTTATATGTCACACTGCCATCCATCGCGGACGTGATCGGCCTGACGACCTTGGTATCGACGATATGGACCATCAACCAGTTTGAGACGGTCCGCATCATGACAAACGGCGGTCCAAACGGCGCGACGGAATTGATGAACGTTTACAGCTACCGTACGGCGTTGACCAACCTGCAGCTTGGCAAGGGCGTGGCCATTTCCGTCTTGTGCATACCGGTGTTTCTCATATTAATCTATTTTGCCACGAAAAAGTCGTTGCAGGATGAGTAAGGGAGGTGAAAAGTCGTGCGTTATAAAAGAAAATTAAAAAAGTACCTAAGTGTCCTTTTCGTACTGGCTTGCGTGTTCTTTTCCCTTTTACCGATTTACTGGATGCTGAACACGTCCCTTAAGACCACGGCGGAAGTATATCGAAACGACCCCACCTTGATTCCCGAGAAGCCAATTCTGGACAATTATGTCAACTTGTTTACACAGACGGGATTTTTAAACGGCATCAAGAATAGTTTACTGGTCGCCCTCACGGTGGCCGCGTTTTCCATACTCGTGGCGTTTCCGGCGGCCTATGCCGTGTCGAGGCTTAGGTTCCGGTGGAAAAAGCTGGTATCGCGCGGAATTCTTTTCTGTTATTTGATTCCGGCGTCGGTATTATACATCCCACTGTTCGTGGTATTGACCCGGTTACAGCTGACGGACTCCATCATAGGCCTGATGCTGATTTACCCGACGGCCACGATCCCCTACGCGGCCTGGATGTTGATTCCAAACGTCAGGGCCGTCCCCATAACGATCGAGGAGGCGGCACTCATCGACGGATGCGGGCGGGGCAAGGTCATCACGAAAATCATGCTGCCGCTGATGATGCCAAGCATCATCTCCACTTTCATCTTTACTTTTGGAATGAGTTGGGGAGAATACATGTACGCGCTTGTGAACATCAATTCCGAGAGCCAAAAGACGTTTCCGCTGATTCTTTCCGGATTAATTTTCGGCGACATGTACCCTTGGGGACAAATGATGGCCGGTGGAATCTGTGCAAGCATCCCGTTAATCATCACCTACGTGTTGCTGTCCAAGTTCCTGATTTCAGGCGCGATGGAGGGTGGCGTAAAAGGATGACGCGATGACTCATAAAAGCGCAGCAAAGACAAATTTACAGAAAATGTAATATTATTTGTAATATATTAAGGAAGAAAAAGGTAATTACATGATTCAAAACACGATAAAACAAACATATGATAACAAACGCAATTTAAAAAAAGGAGGAAACAGCAAATGAAAAAAATGAAGATTTGGAAAAAGGCGGCGGCAATCGCCCTCACCGCGGCGATGTGTGTATCTTGCCTGGCGGCTTGTGGAAAGGACGGCGGCGAGGAACAAAAGGGACAAAAGAATGATGGTGGAAACGACTCCAAGGAAAAACTGACGGTCTGGGTAGAAAAGGTATTCAGCGAGGATGCCAACAACCGCATGGCCGAAGCCCTCGAAAAGTACAGCCAGGACACCGGAATCGAGGTGGACGTGGAGTTCATCAA
>CATLEQ010000104.1 GCA_949915905.1 uncultured Lachnospiraceae bacterium
GAGCAACTGCAAAACTTCCCCCACATGCCAAAATTCCCGTTCCGCCACCACGATGTTCCAACTGAAAAATTCAAGGATGTTCAACTGAACGGGCAACATAATTCCATACATGCCAAACAAGATGGCCAACATCCATGGCCAACGCCGACGGACGCACCACGCCGTCATGGCAAGCAAATTCTTTATCTTTCGTATTCCCATGTCCATTCCCTTTCAGCCCGCACTCTGCCGCTTCTCCTGCGCACGCAGCCAATATAAATATCCATCCTCAATCTGCGGCGGAACCCGCTCATATTTCTCAAAAATCTCTTCCATATCCCCTGCATTTCCATTTCGCACCGCTCCCTGCCCCGGCTTTTCTTGCTTCCCCATTTCCTCCAACAACAAAAACCGCACTTGTTGTTCAGAGCCCTCACCATACTGGTTCTTCACCTTCATGCCATATTGCCGGCAACGAGCAAACTTTTCCTCTGGAACCAAATACACCCTGCCCTCGGCCAGTGAAGCCAGTTTCTCAACCTCGTTATAAAAAAGCAACTCACCTCTGGACAGTACCAACGCCTGATTGCACAATTCCATCACGTCCTCTATCAAATGCGTTGCCAGCAAAACCGGACATTGCACCTTCCGTTCCCGAATAATGTCCTGAAACCGCAATCGCTCCTCTGGATCGAGCCCGACCGTCGGCTCGTCCAAAAGTATCAGATCCGGCTTGCCCAAAAGGGTCTGCGCGATGCCCGCCCTGCGTACCATGCCGCCTGACAGTTTTCGGCACTTCGTCTTCCTCTCGTCCGACAAATGCACCGCCTCCAGTGCCTGTTCGATTTCCGTCTGCCACTCTCCCTTTTCTATTCCTTTCAAGCAAGCAAAATATTCCATATGCTCCCACAGTGTATAGTCCGGTATCAGGCCAAACGCCTGCGAAATATACCCGATGCGGAAATTATCGGCCAATACCGCCACCCCGTCTTTGTTTTGAAAATAAATCTCCCCACCAGACTGACCAAGAATCCCCGCCAAAATCCGAAAGAGCGTCGTCTTGCCGGAGCCGTTCGGCCCCAGCACCCCGATAACGCCCTTGGACACGGAAAAGGACACTTCCTTAAGCGCACACTTTTTACGGTAATTTTTCTTCAAGTCTTTTACGATAATCATTCGTCTTCCCTCCCTATCAGTTCCACCTCTACCTCATAACCATACTTTTCTTCCAGATAATCGAAGAATGCCCCGTCAGTCTCCAGCTCATCCTGCTCAAGCAAATACCACGTAATCTCATGTATCAACGTTTCCCCGTCGATATGCTCCACCGCCGCCTTCAGTGACGCGTTATCAAACAAGACCGCGTCCTCCCCCTGCTGGGATTCTTGTACGTAATTATAATCCTGCACTTCTATCAACAAACTATCCGTCACATACTCTGCAGACGTATATTCATACATCATGCAAACGGCTCCGTCAAAAATCAGTAACAGCGGGGATACCCGTTCGTGTTCCGTCAATAAATAATGCAAATATGTTCCTAAATAAAACTCATCCTGCGCGGCCAACACGTAATCTTCAAACTCAACGATGCCATTATTGACAGAATTTCTGGACAAGTCCCAAGAACCAAAAATCAATTTTTTTCTGTCGGCATTCCCCGTGTCAATCCCGAACTGGTTTTCCACGACATCCACCATGTCTTTCCACATTTGTTCCTTGACGGCCACGTCCGTCTCCACATCCGCCCCTTGAAAAAACGACAATGGCAGAACGTCCTGCACCTTGGAGCCCTCCAACCGTACCAGCTTCCCGCCAAGCAACGTCAGACTGTCCCCGGTTCCCTCATACTCTTTTCTCCATCCCGACTCACTTACCAGTTCCAAATTAGAAACACTTTCGCAACGGGCATCCAACGACACCGTAAACTTCGCCTCATCCACCCGGTTATAGGGAAAATACCCTTGTCCCGCCAGATATTCATCATAATGTACCGAAACCGGATGTTCTCCCGCCATCGGATACCACGGGAAAAATCCCGGCAACATGATTCCTTGTGCACTGGAATAAAACCGCTTGCTAAACCCGTCATAACGAATTCTTACATCCGCCTCCGAAACCGGCGATTCAAACGTACAATAAATCAAGTCACCCTCCTGCCGCCACATGCACGGAACGTCCGCCGTCAATTCTTTTACCTTGTAATCACGATATAAGGTAAAAACAAGTTCCTGACACTCCCCCTCCTTCGCCCGGACATGAAGCGTCCCATCAACATTTAACCTTCGCTCAATATCTATCTCCATGTCATACGAAGTGACCGTAAAATTCGTCTCCACATTTTTCATCCCACGCTCGTATACCACGTCAAAATACGTCATCCTCGAATCCTGGAACACGCCGTTCCACGACTCTTCTAATCGATACTTACTCTCCGGGATACACGCCCCCACAAACAACAACGCCGTACACACCGCACCCACTCCGAAAATCTGTCTATTTCGTAGTTTCCTCTTTCCCTCTAGTTTTCCATTCTCCCGAACGTGCAGATAAAATGCCGCCATCATAAACAAAACGAGCCAAAACAATTGCCAAAATATCCTTCCCCAATCCCCTTGCGCCCCATATTGACTGTCCGCTTCCCAATTTCCGCTGTAAAATAAATAAAACGGGGTAAATACCACTTGCAGGATGCGGTCTATCGGAAACCCTTTTGGTTTCTTTTGCCAGACCAATTGTTCTTTCAACGAACTGCATAACAAGAAAAAGATAATCATCATGGAAAGTGCCCTGACTTGTGAAAAACGGCTGACCTGTGCCGCCAAATACGCCATTCCGATAAAAACCAGCATGGGCAAGAAAATATTACATGTAAAATCCCACCAAAAATAAGAAATAAAATACGAAGTTCCGTCCTTTTCCAAGGAATAAATCATAAACATCATGATACAAATCACATTGTAAAACGCCACCACGCCAAGCACCGTCGGAATCATGCGCCGGTTCCACACATACCGCTTGTGTCTGATGGCATCCGCCGCCTCCGCGCAATGGTTTTCGGATGCTGCCGCAAAACAATAATAGCTGACCGCCGCAAACGCCAGACAGACATAAAAATGCCGCACCCTGATGTAACTGGTAAAAACGTAATAACCGTTCACGTCATAACGCATCTGCGATGCAATATAATAAATCGGAGTTATCATGCACAACGCCAAAACCACCAGTATTATCTTATTCTTAAACAAATACCTGCCCTCGTGGCTCACCGCCATCTTCTTCATATACAACGTCCCTCCTGCCTAACCCTAGACAGGGAGTGCGTTTTTTCGCGCACCCCCGCCCCTTCTTCATTTTCGTGCCATACCATCAAACGAAGTTCACTTCTCTTCCAAGATTTGCGACACCTGCTGAACCAAGGATGACCTATTATACGGTATCGGCGTTAATTGAATTTCAGCAATTCCCCTCGAACTGCCGCCCGATGAAAGTGCTATTTTATAATATGCATTACTTTGTCTATTCACCTGCCATTTTGCATATTCATTCGGTGCTAACGTCGCACTATTTACAATATCTCCCGTGGCAACTTCTGAAAATGCTGCAAATATACTGTACCTGACCGATCCCGTTGCATCACCAAGCGTCAGTCCATGGGCGTAGCATACTTTTGAAGGTCCAACCACTTCACTCACCTTATACGTTTCTCCGATGTCAATGCCTACCGATGTATAATTAGCTGCTGCCAACGCACAAATACCATTCGCAAGACATACGCATCCTATCAACATGCCTGCCATCATTCTTTTGAGCTTCTTACTTAACATTTTAAATTCCTCCTTCAATTTGAATCCGAGCTTACTTGCTACATTTTTCTAATCAGGATTCTTCCGGAATTTTCCTTGCAACCACCATAGCACACATTTCCCCTCTTCACAAGCCGAAATTCACCGACATTTTTGCAGTTTTTTCCTGCCACTGTATCGGTTTTTTCTGCTTTTTTGCCGATTTTTCCTGCTTTCACCCACTCAAATTCATGATTTTCACTTTCAAAGTATGTCCGTACCTATTTTTCAGGTATAGAACTATTCTCATCACACTATCGACTCCTCACAAATCGTACTTTACCATCGACCATTTTGACTATAGAACCATCCCAAAAACAGTAACCTTCCTTTCTCAAAATCCAATTTTTTACTTTTCACTTCACCAATTTTTTATTTTTTCAAATAACAAGTTGCCCATTTTCAAATTTTATGGTATACTTTTCCAAGTAGAAAATACAACTCAAGCTTTTTATAAATGAAAGCCGATTGATTTCTACTTATTTTTTGCCGCAAGAATTTGAAGGAGCATACAAATGACGAAAGACGAAACTGCCAAGGCATTGCCTTTAGAAGCAGAATCCAGATTATCGAAAGAAGTTTTGGGAACGCGCCTGAAACAATTGCGAGAATTTCATTGTCAGACGCAATGTGCATTTGCTGACAAGATTGGTGTCCGTCGGCAGACCCTTGCCAGTTGGGAACAAGGAGTTTGTGTCCCCTCTATTCCTCACATATTGAAATTACGAGACTTATACAAGATATCCATGGAAGATTTTTTGAATCCGTCTATCCCCGTGGAGGCAGTATGTACCCGAGCCAGAAAAACTACGGAATTAGAACGAAGAAAAATAGAGTGGGAAGAACAAAAGCGAAACGAGCAAGAACGGCTTCTGAAAGTAAGAGAAACTTTAATAAACGAGCAAGAACACCTGATAAAAGAACAAGAAACACAGATGAAAAATTTTGTCATGTTCGCCCATATTCTGATTGCCGCCGTACTTCTTTTTTCCACCACCTACCCTCTTGTCGGATTGCCGCTTTGTATTGCTTACTTTATATTAAAAAAACGGCTGGGAATCCAAAACCGGATATTGGACGTTATAGACATTCTATGCCTGATATTTAATTGCTACGGAATATATTGGATTCTTGATGAATTATTTTTTCATTTTGGGTATGGCGAAGTTAAAAAAATAGCGTCCTATTTCAACTCTTCCCTACTTTATGATGCTTTTTAAGCATCTTGTCCTAATAAACATGGGATAGCATACGCATTATTTAAGTATATGCATAATTAACACGAAAGGAAAATTAACGACATGGTTACGACAGAAGACAACATGCAAGCCTTTGGCAAATTTCTATTTAGCTTAAGAACAGAGAAAAATGCCAAAATCAGTAACGTGGCTACGGCGTTGGACGTGCACGCTACCACCATCTCCAACTGGGAACAAGGAAAAAGTCTGCCAGACATCCTGGCCCTGCGACAATTAAGCACACTTTACAATGTCCCACTTGATAACTTTTTGAACGTCCTTTCTCCACCAGAAGCCGTTGAACCCTCATTGTCTCCTTTGCCTGATTTGGCTCTAATGGTCGAGCCTGCCCCATCAGAGAAAAACAGTTCATCAGATGACGAAAATCAAAAACATTTTCCCTCTTTAAAAGCCATGACTCATGGACAACAAGAACTCTTTATTCTTGCCATATTAATGGTTATTGTTCTACTTATAGCCAGAGTATTTGCCCCATTAAATTTCATCCTATGTCTTGGCTCATTATTCCTTATAAGAAAAAAAGCCCTCCATTCCGGCTGGCTTTATTCCGTCATTGTTTTTTGTATCATATCAGATATCTATACCATATCCGGGTGGTTTCTCCATTGAAGCCACCCTTAGATTCCTGATACATCAATATTACTTCCATTTAAGACACTACGCACCCCTCTGTTTGACGTAAGAAAAATACCTTTATATTCAAACGTATATGATGCCTGCGTCGCACTGTCAATTTTTAATTTTTCTGAAGAAATACTTCCTGAAAACACTTCATTATATTCTTCATACGCCGAAGTGATTCTATTATTGGACACCTTGATTTTATATCCTGCTTTCCATTTTCCCGGACTCGTGTAAGAAATCTGGTACGTTCCGTCTGCCACCCTGCCTATCGACGGCAGTTCGCTGACCGTCACGATTACCTCGCCGCCCTCCGCGTCCGTCAATTCAAAGGTCTGGGTGCCTCCCACCGCCATGTCGTAAGACGCGATCATCTGCATCGTTCCATTCGCTTCGATAGCCGTTTCGTCTGCCATACCATCCATCTCGCTCGCCGAAACGCATAACATAGGCTGACATGCAAAAACCATCACCATGCCAAGTACCAACGCCGCCATCTTTTTTACACTTTTCATCATCTTCATCCTTCTCCTTTGCATCATTCATTACTTCCCTGCCGTGAGCCGCGGACGGCCTTGCACACCAAAACCCCTTTATGAGGAAACAAGCCGTCCGCGCCCTTATATAGTTGGAAGGTACACGGATGGGAGCGTGATTCCCATCTCCCATATTTATACCACACTTTACCCATTTATCCAAGTCGAAATCACCTGACATTTTTGCAGTTTTTTTCTGCCTCCATTTCGATTTTTCCTGCTTTTCAGCATTTCGTCCAATTTCTTATCTCTTTCTTAACAAAACTTCTTTTTATATTTGTCTTTAAAGGAACGAAATCTGAAATAAAATCATCATAAGCCACCGCAAAATCGTCCTGAAAATAATATTTTTCCGCATACCTGGCATCCGCCGGATAAATATCTAACAACGGCACGATTTCTTCCCGAGCTACATCCTTCCGAAAAGAAAATTCTACGATTTGGCCCTTCGCCACCTTCTCATACACCCATATATGCATCCCGGAACAATCCACAAAAATTTCGTCTTCTTCAAAAGGGCTTTGCTCCTTATAAAGATCTTCTATGGCTATCAAAAGCACGCTATTTTTACGCTTCTCGACAACCGTGACCCTCGCCATTCGCTTCTTAATCTATCCCGTGTTCCTTCACCATACAATCATCCTTTCAGAAACCACTTGTCAAATTTCGAGAAGTTTCTTTACAGTTCCTTACTTTTCCAAGGTGAGAAAAGTAACTTTCATCAGCATCTTTAATCCTTCTCATTCTTCAAGCCAAGAAGTCTTCGAAGCCGGAAAATCTCCTCGTCCTTTTGGCTGAGAGCCTCGTCTTTTTGACGTAATGCCTCTTTGTTCCGCAATAGCGCCTCGTTTTTTTGGCTGAGAGCCTCGTCTTTTTGACGTAATGCCTCTTTGTTCCGCAATAACGCCTCGTCTTTTTGGCTGAGAGCCTCGTCTTTTTGACGTAATGCCTCTTTGTTCCGCAATAACGCCTCGTCTTTCCGACGTATTATATTTTTTTGTGCATCTATCTTTTCCTGCATTTCGTCAATCATAAGCAACGTCGTGTTTCTGTCCAATATTTTTAATTCCTCTGAAAAGATTCCCATAATGTTCTCCGTGTTCATACAGAGCGTATATACGTCCTTGTACAAGGGGATGAACTCGGGATATTGTTGAATGAGTTTCTCAATCCACTCCACGTCATCCACGCTCAGGAACGTAAGCCACGCGTCCAACTGGTTTCCGATACCATTATTGTATAGGTTTTGACGGAAAATGTCCAGTGGGATTAAGATGTATTCTTGCAAAAAATCAATGTCCAGTCCCGTGTTTGTCTTTTGCCTGGAATAATGGGGATAGTCATGCGGAAATTTGTGAAATGCTTCCGTACTTGTTTCAAGCAGAACAATCGTATACACTTTTTTGATGTCTCGATAGCTGAACGTTTCCTTCTTTTGCTCCCGAACCCGTTTATATTGCCGTAGGAGCAGGTCGGAGGAGTAGCAGGCGCAACGCTGGCCGGGAAACTTATATCCGATTTTTTGCGCTTCGACATTTGCCAGGCTTCCGTCCTCCAATTCCACCAGGATGTCCATAATGAGCAGGGAGATTTTTATCGTTACAGTTCAACCAGGTCTGCGCATTTACTGCGCAGACCGTATGAAAACGTGATGAGGAGAAAGCATATAGCCCATCGCGAAGCGATTTTAATGGCCATATGCTGTTACGGTTCAGCCGTGGCTGAACTGTAACCTTTCATCGGCGATGCGACTACTGTCACCAGGCAAGATGGCCTTGATTTTTATCCTTTGTTTTAAAAGCAATGATAAAAAGTCCTCCAATCGTTCCGATCTAAGTTCCGGGTTGAAAATCTCCTTGAAGTAGGAATCGTATAGGATCTTCATGCCCCGCATTCCCGTTGCCATGTTCAGAAAATCCTTTTGTTGTTCCGTTGTCCATTTTTGATATACCTCGTTTAATGAGTTCTTACCTTGGATTTCTGTCAGTATTTCCTTTTCAGTCCGAATCGTCGGAAAATATTTCTTTAGTCCTTTGGTCATGCACGAAGCCTCCTTTGTTTGTTTTTTAATACCGTGCACGGTTTTTAATTGACGCAAACTCCTGCGGACTATGAGCCGGTTATTTTGCGTCAGTTCTTTGCCACTGCATTTCCATCATCGGATAAGGCTTCGAGCGGAAGCACCGAAAATGAGAATTGAGCCGCTTTTTTTCAAGCGGCGATACGAGCAAAAAGCGAAGTGTTTGCGAGTCTTATAAGAGCAAGAATCCAATAAAAACAATGCTTTTACATATTGGACAATTTACACAAAAAGCTGATCACTCCTTTGAATCCCCATTTCTTTTCCTTTTTTAAACAAATATGTTGAAAACCTTCCTTTTTTTACTATAATTAAACACAAAAGGATTGGCAGAGGTGTTTGAAGTGGAAATAAAAATGGCAGAAGTGGCAAGGTATTGTATTTGAATGAAACAGACGGAGAATGGCAGGATATTATAGATGAGTGCAATTTAAGTATGGTCGCGGGCATCATTTTGTTTGGGACGGAAATGTCCCCGGCGGATTATGAGACCGTGCGAAAAATTCAAAAACCGCTGGTGATTTATGACTATGAAATGCCGGAGAGACAGTATATGGCAATCCGTATGAGGAAGGTTTAAAGGTTATGAAGAGTTTTAAATAAAAAATTTGGTTACCGTTCAGCTCCGAGCCAGTCACTACGTTGACGGGCTCGGAGGATGTTCGTTATAATTCAGTCCGCGCTGTCGCGGCACGGAATTGTAACATAGTTTTGCATGCAAAAGGGGTTGTCACTTTAAATTATTTTTTGCGGCCATTTGTTCCGCCTCTTCTTGCTCGCGTCTTAAGCGCTCCGCCGGGTCAACCCACTCGCCGCCTGCGGCCAGCACTGCCGCCTTCTGGTTTTCCAGGATGGTCTTGTGGTCTTCCTCGATATATTTTTCCACCTTCAAAAAGCTCATCAACACGACGATGATTGCGTAGCAGGCCAGTTCGATTGCCAGATAGCAAATTACCAGCATCGTATTTACGCTGTCTGGTTGCGCGGCGAGGCCGGCATCGTAGCCGGCGGAGGAGAGGAGCAGGTTGATGACCCCGCTTCCAAGTCCCGTCATGCCGACCATGATGGCCCCGTAGACGCTCATGGTAAATCCGTCCGAGCGGAATCCGTTTTTGGCCTCCAGGTGGTCAAGCACGTCGGAGAGCAGTGCCAGCGTCACGTACATGGCCGGAATGGAACCGATTCCTTTCAAAATGATGCCGATGCAGACGATGATGAAATTGTGGACGTTTAGGAAACTTACCAGTCCGCCGATGACGGAAATAATCAGTCCCAGAACGACCGAGCGCTGCTTGCCGAGTTTGTTTGCAATCGGCCAGGCCAGAACCATGCCGATGGCGGTCGGGATGCCGCCGATGGCACCGAGCAGCCCTTGCGCGGTACCCGGGGCGATGCCCTCGAACATCCAGGTACAGTAATAAGTCATGGAACCATTTTTTACAAGTCCTCCGAATTGGAAGAGTAAAAAGTAGAGAATGATAATCCACCAATAGCTGTTGCCCATGCAGGCCTTGATTTGTTCCGCCATGGATACTTGTTTTTCTTCCGCTTCCATTTTCATGGACTCTTCCGTGATGCGCTCACGGGTAAAATAATATTCAATGAAAATGCCGATCAGCGTGGTGGCACACAGTACGACCATGGCAATTTTCCAGTTGTTGTAGCTGGAAACCGCGTCGATGCCGCCATCCGCCTTCGGGACGAAAAGGAAGTCGTTTAGAAGCATCGGGATCAAGATGCTGGCACCGATTCCCACGGATGCCACGGCGGAAGCGTTGGAAAGGGTCGCCAATAGCCCGCGGTCATTGGAATTTCTGGTGGAAAGGGCGACCAGCGAGCTGTGGGCCGTGTAGTAAAACGGGTAGGATACCGCGTAATACAGATTGTAGGAGACGGCAATCCAAATCATTTGCAGCATGGGTGCGGTATCCTTTGGCACGATAAACAAGGTCACGATGGCAATGAGCACGAGCGGTGCGGACAATAAAAGGTAAGGACGCGCCTTCCCCTGCGAGGTTCGTGTCTTGTCGAGCAGGCGGCCGACGAACAGGTTTCCGATAATGATGAAGATGACGGAAACCATCGGCAGCAGGGCGGAAAACGCGCCGAAGCGCGCGGCATCGGTCCAGCCCAGAATGTCCGAATAGTAGCGGTTTAAGTAGGAGCCGAACGTGGCATTGGAAATCAGGGCGCAGAAGGGGCCTAAAAAATAACCAAGCATCTTCTCCGGCATCTTGACGTCCGCCGAGGTAATCTTTGTTTTGGCAATTGGGTTGTCAAAAAATTTACTAAAATTCATAATGCATCTCTCCTTCCTTATAAAAACAATAACGTCCACTATCGCATGTTTTTGTCTCCCCGTCCGGCAGCGTCAGCGTGCAGGTGCAGCCGACGGGGACCTGGATTTCGATGGTGAAGGTCTCGCCTTCTATCGCCCAGTCGGAAACAATCTCGCCGTAGGGGGTGATGACGCTC
>CATLEQ010000105.1 GCA_949915905.1 uncultured Lachnospiraceae bacterium
GGCAGGATGCGCACGGATGCACCACGGTATTTTGCCGCTTTGCGGCGTGCATCCGGCGCAGGAAACGAGTCAAAACGCAAGCGTTTTTTCGTTTCCTATAATTATAACAACCCTTTATCACTAATTCCAGATAAATCAGTTTTTTTGCCAAATCTAACAAACTTTTTGCCACTTATGACATTTCATCCCCATGCATCATCTGATATACTATCTTCAAAGAAAAAGACGGTGTTGCGATTTTCTCATGATATGACACCAGGGTCAAAATGACTTTTGCCCCCAATATCATGATATATCGCAAGCACAATGCCGTCCAACAGAAAGCGAGGTTTTTATGATGAATCAGACTGACCAGACCCCTTCTAACACTCTCCCGCGCGACTGGGAGAACCCGGCCGTTTTCCAGCGGATGCGCCATCCCATGCACGCTCCGTCCGGCGCGTACGAATCCGCCGGGCAGGCTCTAAACTGCGACCGCATGGCTTCCAAATACGTGGCCTCCCTTGACGGCATGTGGAAATTTCACATGGCCGCGTCCCCCGAGACGGTTCCACAAGGTTTTTATGCCGCAGACTACGATGACGGCGCATGGAACGAAATCTGCGTCCCCTCCTGCTGGGAATATCAGGGCTACGGGAAACCAATTTACACAAATATTTTATATCCGTTTAAGCGCGGTGACAACGCTTCCCATTTTGAAATCGAACTGGCAAACAAAGCGTTTGAATTGGACGCGCCAAACGTGCCCGAAGAAAATCCGACCGGATGCTACCGCACTAGATTTACCGTGGACGAATCCCACGCGGGGCGGGATATTTTCCTCGATTTCGAGGGCGTGGAGTCCTGCTTCTACCTCTGGGTCAACGGCGAATTCGCCGGATATTCACAAGACAGCAAGCTAAACGCCGAGTTTTGCATCACGCCCCACGTCCGCACCGGGGAAAATGTACTGGCCGTCCAGGTCATGAAATTCTGCGATGGCAGTTACTTAGAAGACCAGGACTACTGGCATTTGTACGGCATTACCAGAAGCGTGCGTATGTACAGCCGCCCGGTAAGCCGTATCGAGGACTTCAAAGTAGAGACCTTGTTCTCGCAATCAAAACAAACAAACGCCATGGCATCCCTTATGGGTTCAAACGAACTGATGACGCAAATGTCATCCAATGCGGACGTTCCCTGCTATGACGCGGCCACCTTGTCGGTAACGGTTTGGCCGAACAACCATGCGCCCCGCTATGGCGAGAATCATGCGGAAATCGAGCTTTATGATGCCGACTTGAAAAAGGTGGGAACGGCTTCTTCCAGACCCTTTGCCTACTGCGGCTTTTACCTGATGGAAAAATATGTCGCCCGGGTGGAGCTTCCCGTTTCCGCGCCAAGGCTTTGGACGGCCGAAACCCCATATCTTTACACCGTGCTCGTCAAGTTGGTCGCGCCCGACGGGACGGTGCTCGATGTAGAAAGCAGCCGGGTCGGTTTCCGCGAGGTACGCATTTCCAAGGACGGCGTACTTTTGCTTAATGGAAAGAGACTTGTCATCCGCGGAGTCAACCGCCACGATTTTTGTCCGGAGACCGGCCGCTTCGTAAGCGAAGAACATATGCGCAAGGAAATCGCCGTCATGAAACAACTCAATTTTAACGCGGTGCGCACCTGCCATTACCCGGACAGCACAAAATGGTACGACCTATGCGACGAGCTCGGCATTTACCTGGTTGACGAGACAAACGTAGAAACGCACGGAATTGGCGGACAGTTAAGCTCCTCCCCGGCCTGGACGGCCGCTTACATGGAACGTGCCTCGCGCATGGTACTGCGGGACAAAAACCACCCAAGCGTCATTCTCTGGTCCCTGGGAAATGAATCCGGAGCCGGGATGAACCAGGCCGCCATGTACGGTTGGATCAAGGAATATGACAAGACCCGCTACGTGCAATATGAATCCTCGAATCCCGGGCCAAACATTTCCGACATCCTTGCGCCGATGTATCCTTCCTTGGATTGGATTGAAGAATGCATGGCCAACTCCACGGATTTGCGCCCGTTCATCACCTGCGAGTATGCCTATGCCAAGAGCAATAGCAATGGAAATTTCGCCATGTATTGGGATGCCATCCGCAAATATCCGCGTTTCCAGGGCGGCTTCATCTGGGATTTTGCCGACAAGGCCATTTTAAAAGACGGAAAATATCTCTACGGCGGCGCGTTTGGCGAGGACATCGTGGACGAAACGCCGGACATGTGCTTGAATGGTGTCGTATTACCGGATTTGACCATCAAGCCCGGCTCCCTGGAGGTGAAAAACATCCAGTCACCGGTGCAGGTCAGTTCCACCCTGGGCTATGTTCCAGACCCCGCCACCGGCTCCATCCGGATGAAAACCATTTGGAACATTGACAATGGTTTTCATTCCTGCAGCCTTGACGGATACGCCTTGGAGTGGGAGCTTGTAAAGGAAGGCGTGGTACTCCTCTCCGGAAGCAAGGATTTAAGCGCCGCTCCGGGTGCCAGCGATGAAATTCCGTTGGAAGAAATATTGGCGGATGCCGCCGGGAGAGGGCTCACTGTAGAAGACGGAGAAAGCTATTTGAACTGCAAGGTTGTATTAAAAAATGATACTTTCTATGCGGCGGCGGGACATTCCATCTTCCAAAAGCAGATTGCCGTATCAAATAAACGGCTGACGTTCAAGCAAGCCGAACTGTTTGCAGACGCGCTTGACATAAAAGAAGACGAGATCGAACTCATGATTATAGCAAATGCATGTACCACAAAGGAAACGACTTACATCTTTGACAAAAAAACGGCCGCTTTCCGCTCCATTTGCCAACATGGTGAGGAAATGCTTTCCGGCGGACAGTTCCAGTTTTTCCGTGCGCCGACAGGTATTGACGAGGGCACGCATAACCCGGGAGCAAACTACGATTTCGACTGGAAGCTGGCCGGGCTTCCTGCCACCGCCATGCAAAGCTCGAATTCGGCGGACACGCCGGGACATGATGTGGGTGGCGCGCAAGACTCAGATTCGACGGACGCGCAAAACCGTAGCATAGGCATCGCATATGACATCAAAACGTTGTCCGTTCACAAAGGTGAGAATCATGTCATCATCGAGGCCACGCTAACCTGGAGTCAGCCGCAAATCCACGCGCAAATCACCTGGATGATTGGCAGTGAAGGAATCCGCCTAAACGGCTTTGTGTTAAACGAATGTGCCGCCGACACCCTGCCGCGCATCGGCTTCGCCTTCCGTATGCCAAAGCGCATGGAAAACTTGTTCTGGTATGGAAGAGGGCCGCAGGAAACCTACGCCGACCGCAAGTCTACCGCCTTTATGGGATTGTATCATTCGACGGTTTCAGAAGAGAACGTGCCTTACGTCGTTCCTTGCGAATGCGGCGGACATGAGGATACGGTCTACTTGCAGATTGGTGCCGCCAAGGATTGCAATACCGATCGTTGCCTTGATGATAACGGCAGTACCGCCGGCAATGGCCAAATTGACACCGCGCTGACTTTCACCGCGGCCAGGCCGTTCCATTTCAGCGCGCTTCCTTACTCCACGGATGCCTGTGCAAAAGCCGCTTATCAGGACGAATTGGAAACGGACGGTTACCATTATCTTTCTCTGGACGCATACCATGCCGGACTTGGCGGGGATAATGGATGGACAAAGAACATCCACCCGGAATATCAGATTGGAAGAGGATATTACCCGTTTGACTTCACGATGACAATAAATCGTACGAAAAATTAAACGGCCTTTCTTGTTTTCATGGGGCGAACGCCCGTGAGCAAGAAAAACGAAATAGATTCAGATCTAACATAATGAGTGCCAATGAGGCGGTCATGCACACTTCGCATGACCGCCCCGTTTTTCTTTCCTTTTATTCCTGCGAGCAACGAGCCAAAGTCATGCCCCAGGGCACCTTCTCTTGCCGCGAGGGTGCAATCCCCGCAACTTATTGCGAGGTATTTCACTTTACTTGCAACATCCCATACATTTTCTCCGACACGGGCACTTCCACGCCGAATTCCCGCGCCGCCCGCACAAGATATCCGCTAAAGACGTCCACCTCCGACGGCTTTCCGGCCCGGATGTCACGTTGTAGGGAGCTGGTCGCGTCATCCTCATATTTATAAAATTTATCTGCGATAATTTGCGCATGTTCCTCTGTCACATGCACGCCTTTCGCCCTCGCCACCGCATAGGCCTCCCACACCAGTCTCTTATATTCCTCCGCCTTGTTGGCATCATCGCGCAACTCGCCAATCGTATTGTCGTAGGCCGCCGTTGCCACGTTAAAGGCACAATTCAAAATATACTTTCGCCAGATTTCCCGCTCGATGTCATCCGCCGCCTCATAGTCGACACCCGCCTTCGAAAGGATTTCCGCGACTTCCGAAACCGCACGTTTCTCCCGCTCATTTGCGTCCATGATGCCAATCCGCACATCGGCAAAGTCACCCTGCTGATAAATGGAGTAATCTTCCCCGGCAAACGACACGATATAAATCAAGGAATCCACCACGATTCCCTTGCTCAAAAGCCGCCGCGTCCGCTCGCCTGCGTCCACACCGTTCATGACCGGGATAATTACCGTGTCCTCCGTGACCGCCCCTTTCATCTCTTCCACGGCTTGCTCGAGGGAATAGTTTTTCACGCAGAGAAAAATATAATCCTGCGGCGGCAACTGTGCCGCATTCGAAACCACCCGTTCCGGACGCACGCATCGCTCCCCATGATAATCACTGTGTAAAATGAGTCCATTTTGCGTTATGCTCTCGCCCCGCGCCCCGCGTGCCACCAACGTCACATGCGGGAAGGCGGGAATCAACATCCCCGCCAAGTAACCGCCGACACCACCGATGCCGACCACGGCAATTTTCTTATCTTCCAGCATCCTACCGCACCTCCGTCATTCTGAACTAATACGTCATCCCTTAATCATTTATGGTTTCAAACACCACCTTGCATTCCTGCATCTCGACTTGTCTGTTTCCCACAGTTTCTTATTGAATATAAAAACATCATAGCACAGAACATGAAAAGAATACAATACCCAAAAACTTCACTTTCATCCTCTCTTATATTTTTCCACCCGTTCATCCTTTATGACGCCTTCCCAGTTCATGCCAAATGCAAAGTCATACACATTTCCTTCGCCATCCACATGGCATTCCACATCAAACGGCTTGTCCTCGCACTGTTCTTCTATCGTCTTCATACTCGATGGCATCTGGAACGGAAGCAGTCCATAAGGCTCGGCCTTGCCGCAGATCAGTTGTAAGAACGCCTCGTAGGTCACGCCAAAGCCCATCAAAATGCCATCTGCTTCCTGCTCAAATTCCGACACCACCATCGGGCCGTCACTGGAAATGCAGGCAATCACCGGCTTCTCTCCCATTGCTTTTTTCGTATCCAAAAGCGCGTCCAAGTCCGCCTCCTGATAGGAGGTCACCGTCTTTCCCTTATAGCGGCGATTCACAAAATCCTCCCTCGGGTCTCCCCCGGCAAGGCTCTCTTCCCTGGCAAATTCAGCGGTATAAGGGCGGTACTGTCTGGTAATCGGCACATATCCGTTGCCGCCCGCCTCTTTGTCCGCACTACTGTAACCACTGTCCATCCCCATCCGGGCATTCTTCGGCATCCGCATGAAAACAATGGCCGCGTCCGCCTCCTGCGGGGTATCCACGACGGTAACATATTTTTCCAGCACTTCCTTCGCCACGGGAACCTCGTTGACCTCCGGATCCATCTGGTGCATCCAATTCATTGCCGCCGGAGAATATTGCTTCGGCACGTATACTTTCGTCTTCTCCGCCAATGGCAGGGCGGCTTTTTCATTTTTCCCTTTTCGGTTTTTCAACATGACGATGGATTTCACCTGGGCCTTAAATCCCGCCTCGCAGTATTCGGCCGTTCCCACCAAATCATTGGCATGCACTGCGTCCGTATATGGATTCTCAAACAGCCCCAGCCGGAACATATTACGGAGAATACGCGCGGCCGAAGTGCGAACCCGCTTTTCCATGTATTCCTCACCATGCCGCTTTACGCCCAGGGCATAGGCCTCCTTTAACTGTGCGATGTCATTTTCCCCGCCGAACTGGTCACATCCGGCCTCGATGATTTTCAGGCTCTGCTCTGCCGGACTTAAATTTTCCACGCCCCAGCTTTTCGCGCCAATCATGATGTCCATCGGCCCCATTTTCCCCGTCAGACCCCAATCCGTGCACACCAACTCATCGTAGCCGTATTTTTCGCGCAGCAATGTCGTAATCAGATATTTATTGTAAGCAATTCCCACGTTCTCCCCGTTTTCCGCATCCTGATTTGTGGCAATGATATAAGACGGCATGATTGCCGCCGCCTGGCGGGTTCCCTCTTTCAAGTCAAATGCGCCCTCCACAAACGGCCTCATATGATCCTCGAAACTATTTCCCGGGTACACCGCATATTTTCCACATGGAAAATGTGCCTCACGCCCCGACTCTACCGCTCCCGCTCCCGGCCAATGCTTTGCCATGGCAATGACGCTTTCGCTTCCCCAGCCGTCCTCGCTTCCTTCCGTCGTCTGCAATCCGTCACAATAAGCACGCGCCATGTCCGCCGCCAACCGGCTATCCTCACCGTAACTTCCCGAAAATCTGCCCCAGCGCGGCTCCGTCGCAATGTCAATCTGCGGTGACAATGCCGTGGTAAATCCCATCGCCCGATATTCTTTTGCCACGATTTCCGCGTATTTTTGCTCCAACTCCACATCAAAGGTGGCCGCCATCCCGATATTTTCCGGCCAGTGGGAAATCTTTCCGCCCGCACCGGAATTAAATTCATCCGTGGCGACGCAACCGTGCCGCGGGTCGCTGCTGACATTGACCGGAACACCAAACGGCGCACGTTCCGCCGTCGCCTGCATCTGATTCATCCACATGGCGGTGCTGTGGGCATCCGGTGTTACGGAATGCAGAAAATGACGGATAAAATCCTTCCCCACGTACTCCTTCTGTTGATCCGTCATTGCATAAACCGGCACGTTTCCATCCGTCTCCTGAAAATTTTTCCCGTCATAAGTTGCCATCCCAAGATACGGATTACTATATCCCGGCAACATTTGCTGCGGCGTGTGCAGCATCAATCCCAATATCTGCTCCACGCTCAGGCGGTTCGCCAAATCCCCGGCGCGTTCCCCTGCCGGCAGCCTCCAGTCCTCGTATGGATAGAGACACCCGTCTCCCGCCAAATCCTTAAATACAAAGCCTTCCTGCTCGATGAACCCTTTTCCCGATGATTCGCTGACACAGAGCGTCGGCCCGTTTTCATTTTCCCGTTTCACAATTTTCACGTCATACTTTCCATCATATAATCGTCCCATGTCTGTTCTCCTCCTTACTTTGATTCCAACAGTTACTATGAACAGTAACTTCCTGAATATCGTACTGGATTCACACACCGCGCTGGTGCAGTGTGAATTGTAACCATCATACATTCTTTTCATTTTTCATATTTGTAAAATTATTGTTTTTCAGGTTCCTTTATGATAAACTTATATTGAGGGGCAAAAGATTTGCCCCTCAATATACGAGGATGCGCACGGTAGATTTCATCACCATGAGGATAAAAAATAGAAACAAGCTCATCAAACAAGCATCGCAAGTGCTTGGCTCGTTGCTCGCGGGAATAAATCAATACACTAAAAAGGATCTCAACATGAAAACAGATTATGTAACAAACCAGCACCTGCTGGAAACAGAACAAGAGCACAGCTTTATGAAGGACAATCTAAGATTCACCGTATCCCTGAAAGAAATGCTCCGCCGGGGCGATTTCAAGAATTACAAACAACTCCTTCTTGATTCCTACGTGGAAACGCTGGCTCCCTATACTTTTACGGATATTGAAATCGGAAAGATTTATGTGGCCATTCACGCAAATGACCTGGCAAACATCATGTCAGACATGGGAATCCCCTCCAATATCACGGAAAACCTGAAAAAGGAGACCTTCGTACAAATTACCAAGGCGGAATGTATTCATGAGCTACAACAAATTTCCATTAATCTTGTCAACCGCTTGGAACAAGAGTACAAAAAATATGGCCTGAAACAATATTCCTACACCATACAGCGTGCCGTCGAATATATCCACACAAGACGCTTTCAGGCAATCTCCACCTCCGGCGTGGCGGCTTATCTAGGAGTGGAACAGACCAACCTTTCCAAGCGATTCCACCAGGAAGTCGGCATGACCATCACAGATTATGTCCACACCATGAAAACGGACATGGCCAAAACGCTCATCCTCCGCCGTTGCTACTCCCTCATGGAAATCTCGGACATGCTCGGATATGGCAGCTATCACTATTTTTGCAAAGTGTTCAAAAAATACCAACATTGCCTGCCCTCCCAGGTTCGGTGAACATTTGACGATATTTTACAAGATTAAGACGAGCGGGAATCCACCTCTTCCCCAGTAACTGAAGACAATTGTTCAACCAGTCTTTCCAACTGTTTGATTTTCTCGTCTTTTTCACTTAGTTTTTCATTCTTTTCAGCTAGCAATTCCTTCTGCGAATTAATCGTGTCTTTCATCTCGTTAATCTCGTCTTGCATTTCATCGATCATTAGTTGAACGGTATTCCGATCCAATATTCTTAGTTCCTCTGAAAATATTCCCATAGTCCTCTCCACATTTCTACAAATCGTATAGACTTCCTTGTAAAAGGGAATGAATTCTGGATGTTGTTGAATTAGTTTCACAATCCATTCCGGGTCATCCACGCTCAAAAAGGTCAGCCATACGTCTAACGGGGTTTCCATACCCTTATTGTATAGGTTTTGGCGGAAGATGTCCAGAGGGATAAAAATATATTCCTGCAAAAGGTCAATTTTTAATTTTGTGTCCACCGTCACCTGCGCATGGTGAATGTAATCATCGGGTAATTCGTGAAATTCTTTCGTGCTCGTTTCAAATAGGACGATGGTATAAACCTTTTTGATGTCCTTATAGCTGAATGCCTTTCCCTTTTCCCCTCGAACCCGCTTGTATTGCCGGAGAAGTAAGTCAGCGGAATAACAAGCGGAACGCTGGCCGGGGAATTTGTAGCCCATTTTTTGACATTCAATATTTGCCAATTGCCCATCCTCCAATTCTACCAGGATGTCCATAATGAGCAGGGAACTCTCGTCCGCAAGCCGGGAGTTATCGGTGGGTAGAACATTCTTGACCTTTACTTTTTGTTTTAACAAAAGAGAGAGTAACGTTTCCAAGCGTTCCGGCTTAGATTCCGGGTCAAAGATCTCCTTGAAAAACGCATCATATAGGATTTTTACACCTTTTATTCCGCTTGTAAAATCTAAAAATTCCTTTTGCTGTTCTTTGGTCCAACTGTTAAATAGATCGTTTAGCTGTTGTTTCTGCCGAATCTCCTGCAAAATTTCACCTTTTGTTTGAATCATAGGAAAATACCTTTTTAGCCCTCTTACCATACGCGAAGCCTCCTTTTTCTTGTGTTTCCTTAAAAGTTGCATTAATCATATCACTGTACTTCATGTCATTGTCGGATATAGCTTCGAGTAGAAGCACCGAGAATGAGAGCCTTTCGGCGAGAATAAAAAAAGCAGATTGCCCTTTCCAGATACCGTGTACTTGATATGAAAACATCATAGCATAAGCCTTTTAAAGAATGCAATAGCGAAAATCTCGATTGTGATTTTTTGTGAACTTTGTATAGATGTCACGGCAAATTATTGATTCGAACGGCTTGCCGTCATCAATATGTCTCACAATAAATGTCATAAAATCAAGGCTTCCGCACTATTTTTCTATCGTTCACCCAGTTAGCAAGATGCACAATTTCAATAACCTTCCACAACATCTATTCTACATTTCAGGCCATTCCCCCTTGCCGCCGCACAGAGAAAGATGGTATGATAAGAACAAAGGGGGGGATTGGCATGATTCGCATTGCAATCTGTGACGATGAACAGTATATGTCCGATAAAATAAAGAGCATGCTATCGGCTTTTTTCCGCCAAAAACAGATTGACATCCTGGTTTTCCAATTTTCAAGCGGCATGGAATTATTAAAACACGACAAGCTCATCGACATCCTTTTTCTTGATATTCAGATGAACGGAATGGATGGGATGGAAACCGCCCGCAGGCTCCGCCGGCAAAATTTCAAAGGTTTCCTGATTTTCATCACGGTTCTGGAGGAAATGGTTTTCCAATCCTTTGAAGTGCAGGCATATGACTACCTGGTCAAGCCACTTGATGAAACAAGGCTTGTACGGACTTTGGAGCGGCTGCTCTCCTCCCTGCAAAACGCGGCAACGGCAAGTTTGTTAATTCAGCAGGAAAATGTAAGCCGTCTCATCACCCTGGACGACATTATTTTTTGCGAAATCATAAATCGCAAAGTCTACCTACATTTAAACTCAGGGGAAGTCATCGATTATTATGAAAAAATGGATTGCTTAGAAACCAAATTAGATTCTCGCTTTTTCCGTTGCCATAGAAGCTATCTCGTCAATTTGGATTACCTGAAGAGCTATACAAATGGAACCGCCCATCTGGCAAACGGCACGGAAATTCCCGTGTCACGTTTACGCAACAAGGAATTTTCCAACGTCGTCTTACAACACCTAAAAAAATACATGCGATAAAATGACGGTAAACGGCAACCT
>CATLEQ010000106.1 GCA_949915905.1 uncultured Lachnospiraceae bacterium
GGCACGATTTTTCTGGTAACGGGGGCAATCTTTTTGCTTCTGGGAATATATGCGGTTCTTTGGATTAAATTTAAGATGAAAATCCGGATTTTTAAACATGTACCGCTTGAGCAAGTGATGGCGATGGAAAACGGCATGTATTATGAGATAAGAAAAAAGAAAGGACTCTGCAAATGATGCAGGGTTCTTTCTTTGTGTCATGGGAAACTTCGTTTCCCATGACACAAAACCCTCCGGGGGATGCGCACTTCGCGCCTAGGAAAAATGGCTGCTGACGCAGCCGCGTTCCGGCGTGAAAGTCCGGCAAGCCGGACTCTTTGTTCTCACAGTGTCTCTTGCTCGGTATCGTTAAAGGCGTTATATTTTTCAATCAGCTGGTTGCGTTTTTTGACCTCCAGCTTGGTGAAAATATTATGGATGTGCGTCTTGGCCGTGCCGATGGAAATGACCAGCTCCTCACTGATGTCCGTGTTGTTCTTGTTTTCTAATAAAAGGCGCATGATGTCCTGCTCGCGGGTGGTCAGTGAGTATTTGCGGCAAAAAAGGTAGAATTTAGAATAGGAGTCTGCCGTGCTGGTACTGCCCGGAATAAAGGCCGTTCCGTCACCAGGGGCATAGGTCGCGTGATCAAGGGCATAGGCGGTTCCGGGGACAAGGGAGGACGTGGCCGCGTCTCCTGCCGGATCCGTATAAAAAGCGTCCGCGCCGCCTGCGGCCGTACTGTCCACTGGATTACACAAGGCGAACCCGGTGGGGGCGGTCTTGACGCAGATTAGCGTCGTTAAGTATTGAATCGCCACGAATGCATAGTATATGCTTATGATGTCCTCGGTAAAGCTGCGGTTGAAGATTTTGACGAAGGAATCCGTGTAAACGTCAAAATTGAAGATGACAAGAGTGTCCTCCAACACGATTAACACGGAAAAGATGATTGTCCATATCAGGATGCGACGATATTTTCGCATGACGTATTCGGAATAATGCCCTTCCGGGGCATGTTTGATACAATACAGTCCATATAACCCGAGAATGAAGGTAAATACCTGACAAGACGTATAGTATAGCCAAACCTTGAAGGCACCGTTGGGCATGATGGGGACGAACAGCAAGAAAACGACCAACACGAGCAAACCGGACATCAGCCCGATGGAATTTTCCTTTTGTAGGGCAAGTTCATTAATCTTGACCATGCAATAGAACGTGGTGGCGAAGATAATCGTCCGCAGGGTCGGGACGGACATGAACGTGCTGTCATAAAACGTCGAAAACCAGGATACGGATTCCGTCAGATAAATTACAATATTGTTAATAATATATACGAGGAAGAATATACTAATATAAAGGTGCAACGTGTCGCGGTCACCCTTGCGGTAAATGAACCATGAAAAGGCCAGAGGGATGCTGTAGAATACGAGTAAAAGCAGGTTATAAATGAGAAATAAAGCGTCCATGGCCACGAGCCTCCTTTATGTTGTCAAATATAGTTTGGAAATGTCTTGAAAAATGTTCTAAAAATATCTCAATCCGTATGGTTCGGCATCGGGACATAACCCGATTGCCGTATTTTTACATCGCATAATGTGTATGGACAAGTATAACATAAAATGGAAAATTAAAAAAGTACCAGCCTAAACTTTTAGTTTAGGAAAGAAAAAATTGTGCATAATGCACAAAAGTTTAGCCAAGTTTATGTTGTTCTTAAACAAATGATACTATAAAAATATATCATGGGATGGATGTTAAACTCGAAAGTTGAGTGTTATGCTAAGCCCATGAACGAAAGAGCGAATACGAAAGGAGGTGCCTTGAGAATACGATTTTTGACAAATCGGCAGAAGAATTTTGATTTGAGTTAAATATTAAATCAAAAAGAGGCAATTAAAAAAGAAACGAAAAAAAAAAGGAAGCTTGTAAAGAATGGCTTAAAAGAAAGGAATTTAAACGAATGAGTGGAAAGAAAAAATTTAGTATGTTTAGTGCGATTCTCTCCGTTATCTGTGTCGTATTTGTAGCAGAAGCGGCGGCACCAGTGGCGGCAATTGGCAATTCCCAGTATTTCTGGTGGATTTTCATGATTGTGGCGTTCCTTCTTCCATATGGATTGGTTTCCGCGGAAATGGGAACGACCTATGAAAGTGACGGCGGCATTTACGACTGGGTAAAAAATGCCTTTGGATCCAAAATGGGAACCCGGGTGGCATGGTATTATTGGATTAACTTCCCGTTGTGGATGGCATCGCTGGCAGTCATGATACCGGAGCTTTTGGGAATTATCTTCGGTTGGGAGCTAGGAACTCTTCCATGTATTATTATAGAACTGGTTTTCATCTGGGTCATCGTGGCAATCAGTTTCTTCCCGGTATGCGACAGCGTGTGGATTTTGAACGGGGCGGCGGCAATCAAGGTGTTTCTGGCCATCGTGCTGGGCGTGCTCGGCGTATATATGGCATTGACGCAGGGCGTGGCAAACGAGGTTACGGTAGGTTCGCTTCTTCCGTCCTTTGACCCGGACAGCCTTTCCTTCATTTCCGTCATCATCTTTAATATGTTGGGATTTGAAGTAATCTGTACCTTTGCCGGAGACATGGAGGATCCGAAAAAGCAGATTCCGAAGGCAATCATCATTGGCGGTATCGTAATCGCGGCAATTTACATGTTCTCCGCGTTCGGTATCGGGGCGGCCATCCCGACGGCGGAGGTAAGCCCGGACAGTGGCCTTATGGATGCCATCATGCTGATTACCGGAAAAGAGACGGGAATCTTCATTTGCATCATCGCGTTCTTGTTTATGCTGACCTTGTTTGGAAACATGATTTCCTGGTCGCTCGGCGTGAATAACACGGCGTGCTATGCGGCAGAGAACGGGGATCTTCCGGCAGTGTTTGGAAAGAGGAGCGGCAAGAACGAGATGCCGACGGGCGCGGCCATCATGAATGGAATCGTGGCGTCCATCGTGGTCGTCATCGCACCGTTTATACCGAATGAGGACATGTTCTGGAGCTTTTTCGCATTGAACCTGGTTATGTTCCTTATGTCCTACATTCCGGTGTTCCCGGCGTTTTACAAGATGCGGAAAATCGACCCGAACACGGAAAGACCGTTCAAGGTCAGCGGAAACGACCTTGTGTTAAAGCTTTACTATGTTGCCCTGCCGATGATTCTTCTGGCAGTGTCCATCATCTTCACGGCGGTGCCGTTAAGCTTTGATGCGGAAACCTTGTCGGCGACGCTCCCGATAACGATTGGTGCCATTTTATTTATCATCATCGGAGAAGTGCTTGCCGTGATGCTGGGCAAGAAAAAGACGGCGTAAAAGGTAAGTATCGCCATTTGGCGGCAGGAGCATCGTAAACGCGTCCCCGCCGGATGGTGTCATATAAAAAATTAAAGAAAAAGGAGGCCAACTATCATGGCAAAAAGAATTGAGGGGACGACCCCGAAACAAGACGGATTTAGAATGCCGGCAGAATTTGAGGAGCAGACGCAGATTTGGATGCTCTGGCCGGAGAGACCGGACAACTGGAGAAACGGCGCAAAGCCGGCCCAGAAGGCATTTGTCAACGTGGCGACGGCAATCAGGGAATTTGAACCCATCACCGTGTGCGCGTCACCGGCACAGTATCAGAATGCCCGTGCGCAGCTTCCCAAGGATATCCGCGTGGTGGAGATGACAAGCAATGATTCCTGGATTCGCGACTGCGGACCGACGTTCGTCATCAACGACAAGGGTGACATCCGTGCATGTGACTGGACGTTCAATGCATGGGGCGGACTGGTAGACGGATTATATTTCCCGTGGGATCAGGATGATTTGGTGGCGCAAAAGGTGTGCGAGATTGAAGGCGTGGATTCTTATCGGACGGATGACTTCATCCTGGAGGGCGGCTCCATCAGCGTGGACGGCGAGGGAACTCTTCTGACGACGGAAATGTGCCTGCTGAGCGAAGGCCGCAATTCGGACATGACGAAGGAAGAAATCGAGGCGAAGCTGAAAGAGTACCTCAACCTGGAAAAGGTAATCTGGGTGAAAGACGGTATCGACCCATATGAGACGAACGGACATATTGACGACGTTGCGTGCTTCATAAGACCGGGCGAAGTCGCTTGTATTTATACGGATGACGAGAACCACCCGTTCTACAAGGAAGCAAAGGCGGCATACGAGCAGCTTTGTGAGGCGACCGATGCCAAGGGCCGCAAACTGAAAGTGCACAAGCTGTGTGTGACGAAGGAGCCTTGCTATTTGAAGGGCGCGGACACCATTGATTTCGTGGAGGGAACACTTCCGCGTGAGGAAGGCGAGGTTTCCATCGCATCCTACATGAATTTCCTGATTGTAAACGGCGGCATCATCCTTCCGCAGTATGGCGACGAGAATGACGCGTTGGCAATCGAGCAGGTACAGGCCATGTTCCCGGACCGCAAGGTAGTGGGCGTGAGAACGGAAGAAGTCGCATACGGCGGCGGAAACATTCACTGCATCACGCAGCAGCAGCCGAAGGCGTGAGACTACGGACGAAGTTCCTTGTAAATATAGCCGCTTTGCGGCCATGCGAGGGTATGATATCAGCGGTGCGGGGTACATTTTATAAACCCAATTATAAAAATGAAAAGCCAATTCGTTGTTCCTAAAGAAAAGAAAAAGCCTTCCGTTTCTGAATCTGTCCCGCACCTTTGGAAGGCGGAGAAGAAAAAGTAATATAAAAAATAGTAAAAGGAGATTGAAAGCCATGTATGCAAACGGAGTAAGACATTTTATTGACACGCAGGATTTGACAAAGGAGGAAATTCTTGACATTGTAAACCTTTCCCTGGAAATTAAAAAGTGCATCAAAGCGGGATACTATCCGCCGCTGATGAAGGACAAGACCCTGGGCATGATTTTCCAGCAGTCCTCGACGAGAACCCGTGTTTCTTTTGAGACGGCGATGTCCCAGATGGGCGGACACGCGCAGTACCTTGGGCCTGGCATGATCCAGTTGGGCGGGCATGAGACGATTGGCGACACCGGAAAGGTGCTTTCCCAGTTGATCGACGTCGTGATGGCGCGTGTAATTGAGCACAAGACGGTGGTTGATTTGGCAAACGCCTGCTCCATCCCGGTTCTTAACGGCATGTCCGATTACAACCATCCGACGCAGGAAATCGGCGACATGTGCACCATCGTGGAAAACCTGCCGAGAGGAAAGAAACTGGAAGACTGCAAGGTCGTGTTCGTGGGCGACGGCACGCAGGTTTGCGCTTCCCTTGGCATGATTACGACGAAGCTTGGCATGCACTTCGTGCACTATGGACCGAAAGGCCACCAGCTTCAGGACAGCCCGAGCGCGGCATGTGTTGCAAAATTGGAAGAGAACTGCAAGGAGAGCGGCGGCACGTTCTTGATTACGGACGACAGAGAGGCCGTAAGGGGAGCCGACTTCATTTACACGGACGTATGGTATGGCTTGTATGAGAGCGAGATGCCGAAGGAAGAGCGCGTGAGAATTTTTGGCGATTATCAGGTAAACCGTGACCTGATGCAGCTTGGAAACATCGGATGCAAGTTCATGCACTGCCTGCCGGCGACGAGGGGCGAGGACGTGACGGACGAAGTGGCGGACTCCGATGCATCCCTTTGCTGGGACGAGGCCGGAAACCGTTTGACGGCCATGAGAGGATTGCTCGTATACTTTACGCAGTACCAGAGGGAGGCGGCTGCTTCCGAATTGCAGAAGGCGGCGGCAAAAGAGAGACTTGAGAAGTTCATGGATGAGAGAGGTATCATATAATGTCAAGGATTGTTATTGCGCTAGGCGGAAACGCCCTGCAGTCAAAGGACAGTGCACCGACCGCGGAAGGGCAGCTTGAGGTCGTGAAAAAGACCTGCGAGCATATTGCCGACATCAGCAGTCAGGGATATGAGCTTGCCATCGTGCACGGCAACGGCCCTCAAGTGGGCAGGATCGTGCTGGCGAGCGAGGCGGCGAAGGATGTCACCCCGGCCATGCCGTTTGACGTGTGCGGTGCGATGAGTCAGGGATATATCGGGTATCACATTCAGCAGGCGTTAAAATACGCGCTCAGCATCCGCAACATCAACGTGCCGGTGCTGACCGTGGCGACGCAGATTATCGTGGACAAGAACGACCCGGCGTTCACGAAGCCGACCAAGCCGATCGGCCCGTTCTATAGCGAGGAAGAGGCGAAGGCCTTGGAGGCGGAAAAGGGATATTCCGTGAAGGAAGACGCCGGAAGGGGCTGGAGAAGGGTCGTGGCCTCCCCGTTGCCGAGGAAAATCGTGGAAATCGAGGCCATCAAGGATTTGTGGGATTCTTCCATCGTGATTTCCTGCGGTGGCGGCGGCATTCCGGTCGTGGAAAACTTAGACGGTACGCTTGAGGGCGTGGCGGCCGTGATTGACAAGGACTTCGCGGCGGAGCTTTTGGCGGAGCAGGTGGACGCGGACGTTTTGATGATTTTGACCGAGGTGGAGAAGGTGGCCATCAACTGGGGCAAGCCGAACCAGGAGAACTTAGACCACTTGAGCCTGAAGAGCGCGGTGCAATACATCGAGGAAGGCCAGTTCGCACCCGGCAGCATGCTGCCGAAGGTGGAGGCGGCAATGAAGTTCGTGCGTACCTATCCGCACAAGAAGGCCATCATCACCAGCCTGGACAAGGCCATCGACGCGTTGGAAGGAAAGACCGGGACGGAGATTACATTTGCGTAAGAAAAAGATCGGGGCAGAAAGGTATATGTTGCTTACGCAGCCTGCCCCGGCGCGACGAGTAGGGGAAAAATCCCCCTACTCGATTGATAAATATCCCATATCATGGTGCTCCTCGTCTGCTAATGGCTTGTATTTTGCCGGGGCGGGGGCTTTTCCCAAATTCGCTTGACATTTTCCAGAATATAATGGTCAATGACTTCGGTAAGTAATTCAGGAGATTCTTTGAAATCCGTTTCAATCCATTTTTGCCATAGTATGATGACTCCGCCCAGTAGCATGGTGTATTCCAGGTAAAACGTGTCCGACTTTGCACCAGTATAAGAGAGGTATCGTGCCTGGCTCCATTCAAGTAAAGAATCCAACAACTTTTTTTCGAAATTCACCCGGCCGGACTTTATCAACAATCGGTACAAATCCCGTTGCTCCAGCGTCGCGAGGAGTGCTTCTCGTATCAGCTCACGGGAGGTGGCCATGCCTTTGCGCGCCACACCTGCGGGATTTGGCTCCCCCATTTTGTCAACACATTGTGAAAACAGAGTGTCGAGAGACTTATCGGCCACATGATCCATCAGGTCATATATGTCCAAATAATTGGCGTAAAATGTGGAACGGTTCACGTTCGCGAGTTTACAAATCTCCACCACGGTGATTTTTTCCAAAGGCTTTTTGCGAAGCAGTTCGACAAAAACGCCTTCAATTACCATGCAGGAGTATTGTTTCTTTCTGTTTTCCATAACGTGTCTCCTTTCATGATTATAACGTATAATGGCATTTGCCGTAGAGCCTTTCTGACAAAACTACGTGGCAAAACATTCGGATTTGTGAATGGCAACAAACAATTAGACATGATTTGTCGGTTTCCCGACAATGGCAGGAACATTGTTGGTTTCGTTTTCCTTTGAAATATTATACAATCTACTCACTAAAAAAGCAATTTGAAAAGGAGCGGAGAGATGAAAGAGAAAGGGAAAGAAAGAACCAAAAAGAAAATGAGTCCGGCTAAAATTGTCGGCATTGTTTTGATTGTCATCGTCATATTGGCGGTGGCACAGTTTTCGGTCGTCTGGTTTTTTATGAACGGAGCCAAGGGCAAGAAGGCGGCCGCGTCCGGAAACGAGGAAAAGTATGACGTGGACAATGTTGACACGTTGGCGGATAGTCCGTTGAGGGAAAAACGAATTTTGTTTTTAGGCAGCAGCGTGACTTATGGGGATGCCTCTATGGGCGTTTCCTTTGTGGAATATTTGGAGAAGCGGGACGGTGTCATTGCGAAAGAAAACGCGGTCAGCGGAACCACGTTGGTGGATGATTTTTCCATCTTTTCATGGATGGGGAAAGGGGATGGCCGAAGCTATGTCGCAAGACTGGAAAGTGAAGATACGGCTGCGTCCTATGATGCCGCCGTTATCCAGTTGTCAACGAATGACGCGACCATGAAAAAGGAACTGGGCGAGGTGAGTGATTCCGTCGAACTTTCGGATTTTGACACGAAGACCGTTACCGGGGCGATGGAATATATCATTGCATATTGCAAGGAAACATGGGACTGTCCGGTCGTATTCTACACGGGAACCTACTACGACAGTCCGGAGTATTCGGCCATGGTGGATCGTCTGTTGGAACTGCAGGAAAAATGGGACATTGGCGTAATCGACATGTATCATGACAGTGAGTTAAATGATATCGAAGAAAGCGACTACGACTTGTACATGTATGACAAGATTCATCCCACGAAAGCGGGATACCTGGAATGGTGGACGCCGTATATGGAAGAGTATTTGTATGACTTTTTAGGCGAATAAGAGGATTTGCAACCAGTATAAGTTTAACATATTCCAAAATGAAAGGCGAAAGTTTTGTTTACAAAGTAATGAGGCGGATATTCCGCCTCATTCTTTTAGAAAAGGCAGTGCCGCCTAGGCGGCACGCCATGTTTTGATTAATTGCGTCGTTCTTCTAATTCTTTTTGAATCTTCGGCAGTTCTTTGTCCAGCTTGTAGGTCAGCATGATGAGGAAGGTCACGACGATCATGGCAACCGGCAGCCAGTTGTAGATGAAGGAGATGGCCGCTTTTGCCGACTCGCTCTGTGCCGTTGCCGTCCCGTCATATCCACCGAGCGCGAGAATCCACCCAAGAACCACCTGGCCGATGCCAAGGCCGAGCTTTTGGGCCGCGGAAATCGCCGCATTTCCCATACCTACCGTCTTAAAGCCGTCTTTCCACTCGCCGTATTCCAACGTGTCGGCAACCATGCCAAAGGCCATGCCGCCGGCCGCGCCGAGGCCGATACCCTTCAAGGCGTTAAAAAGAACTAAGAGTGCCACGTTCGTCCCGGCAAATCCGGTTCCCAAAAACCCAAGTCCCATGTCGACGAGGCCAACCATGTATGTCATGTGCTTTCCAAATTTCTTCATGAAGAACGGCGTGAAGAACATGGTGGCAAACTGTGCGATGGACAATGCGTTGTTCACCGGCGTGTAAAGGGAATAATCTCCCAAAACGTCCGCGGAGTAGTAAATGGCACCCGCGGAATACATTACGATGACAAAGAAGATGACAAACATCGCAAAAATCATGGCCAACCAGTATTTATTGGTAAACAAGGATTTCAAAGCCTTCCCGGTTGACACATCGTCCTTTGGCTTTCCAGTGTTTGCATTTTCGCCGTTTTCTGCCTGCGCACCCGTCCTCTCCTTGGTTCCACATACGCAAATCAATGCCGAAATGACAATGATGACGCCCACCACGATTGTCGCCATGGTCCAGCCCTTTTGGGCGTCCACCATGTAGGGGTCGGCCGCGCCGGAGAATGCCACGACCATTGCCATGAAGAACGTGTTCATGCAAATGTTGGCGATGGTCTGGAAAATCATGCTGATATTTCCCAGCATTCCATGTTCGTAGCTGTCCGTCGTGCTTAGTGAAATCAAGGAATTGTAAGGAACGAACATCGCGGTATAAAATACGGTATTAACCAAATTGTAAAGAATAAATACGTATACATACTTAATCGCTCCCGACATGGAAGACGGAATGCTAAACAATAGGATGGTAGCCAATGCCATCGGGATGCACATGCGAATCAGCCATACCCTGGCCTTTCCCAGCTTCGAGCGCGTCCCGTCCACGATGCGTCCCATAATCAGGTCTGAAATGCCGTCAAACAATTTGGAGATGGCGATAATTCCGCTGACCACTGCCGCGTCAACCAGGGACACGTCGGTTAAGTATTTCATGAGGAAGGCGGACATCATGCCGTTTACCCATGCCATGCCAAAGTTACCCATACCATAGCCGATTCGGTCGTTCCAGCCGAGCTTGGTATTCGGATTGTCTGTTTTCGATGCAAAACTAATCATTTTATTTCTCCTCCGTTTAGATATGTTTTACTTTTACCTTCTGGTGGCCGCCACCCTTTTGCCCGCCTCGACAAGGTCTTGCGTGCTCCCGGTCAGTTCTTGAAGAACGTATGCCTTTCGCCTCGGTTTACATTCGTGCCACGGTTCTCCGAAAAAGCCGAAGTACACTTCCGCGAGACCGCCGATTTGATTGTCCTCGATTCCCGCCTTCTTAAGCATCCCCTCCTCGTTTAACAGACGGAAATTATAAATGGTTCGCACGTAGGGAAGCTCTGCCGCCAGCTTGAGTAATTTTCGCGTATATTCCGCACGTTTGACTTCCTCTTTTTCATCCCCGCAGTCCGTGAATCCGACCTCGGTGAGAATCACCTGCT
>CATLEQ010000107.1 GCA_949915905.1 uncultured Lachnospiraceae bacterium
TTTGGCCTGGACCACATGGATCGCAATATCCTGGGCACGATACTCGAGCGGTTCCACGGCGGGCCGGTCGGGCTTGAAGCCCTGGCGGCCTCGATTTCCGAGGATGCCGGGACGCTGGAGGACGTGTACGAGCCTTATTTATTAAAGAATGGGTTCATCCAGCGGACGCCGCGGGGGCGCGTCGCGACGGAACTTGCGTACCAGCATCTGGGAATTGCCTGGGGCAAAGAGACGGAAGCGTGAAAAATAACCATATGCTAACATTTTTTGACATTTTCATAAAAAATAGTTGGTTTTTGCGCATGGATAGTTTATAATGGTTGTTAGGAAACGCAAGGAGGAAGCTATGAGTTCAGCAAAACACATTACGGAAGTTCTAATCGGAGGAAAGGTCTATACATTAAGCGGCTTTGAGGGCGAGGAATATTTACAGAAAATTGCCTCTTATCTGAATCACAAGATTACGGAATGCACGAACAGCGAAGGCTATCGGAAGCAGAGCGCAGATACACGAAACGTACTCCTTGCACTAAATATCGCGGATGATTATTTTAAGGCCAAGAAGCAGGGAGATTCCCTGGAGAGCGATATCGAGCTGAAGGACAAGGAGATGTATGACCTGAAGCATGAGCTGATATCGGTTCAGATTAAGTTGGAGAACGCCGAGAAGGAACTTGCCAAGATGAAAGAAGAGAATAACAACCTGCAGATGCAGATTGTAAAGCTCGAGACGGAAATGAAGAATCGCAGAAAGTAAGAATCTGTCATGAAATAAACTTTCATTTTGACTCGTCTAAATCCACATATGCGTCGTTGTCGTCAATCGGCGTACGTCCAGTACGCCTCATTCCTCCACCTAGCCTATGTGGATTTATCCAGCCTCAAATTTGAAAGTTATTTCATGACAGCTCCTAAGGAACTGTTAAAGAATGAGTCTTAACAGTTCTTAGAAAGGGTGCCATTTCAGACCGGTCGGGATGAAAATGGCGGCGGTAACGATGAAGGGGCTGTCTGTAATTGACAGCCTTTTTAAAAAGGCGGATATGAATGTTTCAAGGAAAGGATAACGAAAAAAGAATCGAGGTGCTTGCGCCCGCCGGGTCTTTTGAAAGCCTGAAGGCGGCGGTGGCCGCGGGGGCGGACGCGGTTTACGGCGGAGGGACGCGGTTTGGAGCCCGCGCCTTTGCACATAATTTTACAGAAGCAGAACTGTTGGAGGCGATTGACTACGTTCATCTGCACGGATGCCGGTTTTATTTGACCGTCAATACCTTGTTCAAGGAGAACGAGCTTCGGGAGTTGCCCGGCTTTTTAAAGCCCTTGTACGAGCGCGGCCTCGACGCGGTCATCGTGCAGGATGTCGGAGTTTTAAGAGTGGTAAGAAGCCATTTTCCCGATTTGGACATCCATGCCAGCACGCAAATGACCCTCACCGGGGCGTATGGTGCAAGGTTTTTAAAGCAAGCAGGAGCGGTGCGCGTCGTACCGGCCAGGGAGCTGTCCATCGAGGAGGTGCGCCGGCTAAAGGAACAGACGGAGATGGAAGTAGAGTGCTTCGTACATGGGGCCTTGTGCTATTGCTATTCGGGCCAGTGCCTGATGAGCAGCATGATTGGCGGACGGAGCGGCAACCGCGGGCAGTGCGCCCAGCCATGCCGGCTTTTTTACCAGAGCGGACGAAAAAGCGGGTACTTGCTGAGCATGAAGGATATTTGCACATTGGATTTGATTCCCGAACTTGTCGAGGCGGGGATTGATTCATTTAAGATTGAAGGGCGCATGAAGCGGCCGGAGTACGTGGCGGGAGTCACGAGTGCCTATCGGAAATATACGGATTTCTATTTACAGTATGGAAAAGACGGGTTTTATGTGGAGGCCGAGGACAAACGGCGCTTGCTGGATTTATACAACCGGGGCGGGTTTCACGGCGGTTATTACACGCAGAGAAACGGCAGGGAGATGCTTTCCTTAAAGCGTCCCGACCATGCCGGGGTGGCGGCGGTCAAGGTGCTTTCCCAAAAGGGGCGGGAGTTAAAGGGGCTTGCCCTGACAGACTTGTCTGCCGGTGACGTGCTGGAATTTGCGCCTGGCAAGGAGCCTTGTAAAACAGCGCGGCCGAAGGAAGTGATTGCTTCACAGAATACAGTCGGCCGTGACGCGTGGAAATATACGTTTGGAACTTCTGCAAAGAAGGGGAGCACGGTAGATTTACTGGCTCCCAGGAATCAAAAAATAACAGTTGGAAGCGTACTTTGTCGAACCAGGAACCAGCAATTATTGGACGAGCTGGAGAAGACCTTCGTTTTTGGAAAAAAACAAGAAAAAGTTTATGGATTTTTAAAGCTTTGTGCCGGAAAACCTGCTACACTAGAGGTGGCGTGCAAAGAAGCGCGCATAAAAGTGCAGACGGCCTTGAATGCGGAGACGGCCAATTCCAGGCCGCTTGAAGAAGCGCAAATCCGAAAACAGATGTATAAGACGAAAGATACCCCGTTCGTTTTTGAAAAGCTGGACATCGTGCTGGAGGGAGCATTGTTTTTACCTCTGCAGCAATTTAACGAGCTGAGGCGAAACGCATTGGAAGCGTTGGAAAAAGAGATTTGCGGCGCGTATCATCGAAAAGCCAAGGAGCTCCCGCAGCTTTTGGAACTGCCGGAAGATTCGGCGGGGAAGGTTTCCCATGGAGGCAAAGAAAAGCACGTTTATAGGCTGAGTGCCCTGGTGGAAACCATGGAGCAGTTAAAAGTTGTTTTAAATTCCCCTTTGGTGGAAAGAATCTATTTAGATTTTGATTTATTTGAGCACGAATGGGAAAGGATTCAAAGCTTATATGACGAAAGCAGGGAAACGGCCGCCCGGCCAAAATTCCAGGAAAAAGCTCCGGTACGGCAGGGGGAATCCGGCGTTCCAAGGCTTTATGTCGCCTTACCTTTTGTCGTTCGCACCCAGACGGCAAAACGGATGGAGTCGCTTTACGGTCGTCTGTTGGATGAACGTCTCTCCGGCGTTTTGATTCGCAATTACGAAAGCTTCCAGTTTTTGAAGGAACATGAGTTTCCCGGGGAGAAGCTTTTAGATTACTCGCTTTATGTGATGAACAGGCAAAGCATTTTGTTCTGGAAGGAGCAGGAGGTGGACTTGTTTACGCTGCCGACCGAGTTAAATGCCCGCGAATTGGCGACATTGGGGGCGGAAAATTGCGAGCTGGTCGTCTATGGCCACTATCCGGTCATGGTTTCGGCACAATGTATTCAAAAGACGACGGATGCGTGCACCCGTGCCGGAGGGTATCTTTCCCTTACCGACCGGCGCAAGTTCTCTTTTCCGGTGAAGCTTTGCTGTTCGGACTGCTATAACGTGATATATAACACAAAGCCATTGTGCCTGTACGATTTGCCGGAAGAAATCGGCGGTATCGCCCCGAAATGGATTCGTTTCCAGTTCACCGTCGAGGGAGCCGCGCGCACGGCGGAGGTTCTCGGCCAATATGGGCGCATGGCAAACGGCAACATGAAAGAAGCCCCCGCGTATGAATATACCAGGGGACATTTCCACCGAAAAGGGTTACAATTCAGCCCGCGTCAGCGCGGACGGAATTGTAACGGGCATCACCCGCATTCTTAATTCGCCTTTGGCGAAGCGGGTGCTGCATTGGCCGGATTTACGTGCATCCTCCGGGCCAGTCAGCGCAGTGACTGGCCCGGGACTAAGCAATATAGGAGTAAATTGAGTGAATGGTTAATATTATTGTAGAATTGACAAAATACGTCATCATCCTTTTGATGGGCATTTATACGTTTTCTTGTTTTTCCATTTTTCTCCAGCGGGAGGAAGCGGATGAAAAGCGGGTGCTGCTTCGGCAAAACGTGCTGATGTTCGGGATGCATTTTATGGCCTATCTGGTGCTGTATTTAAAGACCGAGGATCAGCGGGTGCTTGTTTTTTACCTGGTGCAGGTTGTTTATTTTGCTGCCGTCATTATCTTGAACAATGTAATTTATCCGAACGTGTCGCGGCTGGTGGTAAATAACATGTGCATGCTGCTGTGCGTCGGATTCATCGTCATATGCAGGCTGTCCTTTGTTAGCGCGGTAAAGCAATTTATATTTGCCATTTTGGGCACTGCCATCGGGCTGGTCGTTCCCGTCATCATTCGCAAGGTAACGATTTTGACGGACATGACGTACATTTATGGCGGAATCGGATTTGCGGCACTGGCAGTCGTGGCGGTGTTTGCCGTGAGCTCGGGCGGCGCCAAGCTCGGCTTTACGATTGCCGGGTTCGGGATCCAGCCTTCCGAATTCGTGAAAATTTTGTTTGTGTTTTTTGTCGCGTCCAGCCTGCGAAACGACACCAGCTTTAAGCGGGTGGTCATAACGACCATCATCGCGGCGGCGCATGTGTTGATTTTGGTGCTTTCCACCGATTTGGGAGCGGCGTTGATTTATTTCGTCGTATACCTGGTCATGCTCTACGTGGCGACCAGGCAGCCTTTTTACGCGGTGGCGGGACTCGGGGCGGGCAGCGTCGCGGCGGTGGCCGGCTACCACTTGTTCGCCCACATCAAAGTGCGCGTCTCCATTTGGCAAGACCCGTTTTCCTCGTACAGCGAGGGTGGATTCCAGGTCGCGCAGTCCTTGTTTGCCATCGGCACGGGAAGCTGGTTCGGCATGGGGCTTTACCAGGGAAGTCCGGAGCTGATACCCGTGCGGGAGAGTGATTTCATATTTGCGGCAATTTCAGAGGAACTCGGGCTGATTTTTGGTTTGTGTCTGATTCTGGTCTGTGTCAGTTGCTACATCATGTTTTTAAATATCGCGATGGAAATCCGCAACCAGTTTTACAAGCTGGTCGCATTAGGGCTGGGAACGTGCTATATTTTCCAGGTGTTTTTGACCATCGGCGGAGTGACCAAGTTCATTCCGATGACGGGCGTGACGCTGCCGCTTGTGAGCTACGGCGGAAGCTCCATCTTAAGCACCATGATCGTGTTTGGCATCATACAGGGACTATATATCATCAGGGAAGACGAAGAAAAGAAAGAAAAGATAGAAAGGACAAGGGAGAGAAGAAGAAATAATGGCGTGGGAAGAACAGCAGACAGGAAGGCCAAGAAAACAAAAGGAAACTTCGAGGAAATCCCAAAACAAAGAGTTCGCTAGGGTGACATATTTTTTTGTGATTTTGTTTTTGGCACTTATGGCATACCTCGTATATTTTAACGCGGTGCAGGCAAGGGACATCATCAACAGCCCTTACAATGAGAGACAGGATAATTTTGCCGACCGGGTCATCCGGGGGAGCATCACCGACAGGAACGGAAACGTCCTGGCGGAAACCGAGGTGTTGGAAGACGGAACGGAGGTTCGTCATTATCCGCAAGGCGAGCTTTTTGCACATGTAATCGGCTATAGCAGCCAGGAGTTTGGAAAAACGGGACTGGAATCGGTGGACAATTTTAATTTGCTGACTTCAAACGCCTTTTTTGTCGAGAAGCTTAAAAACGAGTTCCAGAATCAAAAAAACCGGGGGGACACCTTGGTGACGACCTTGGACCTGGAGATGCAAAGAGCCGCGTCGGACGCGCTTGGAGATAACAAGGGGGCGGTTTTCGTAATGGAAGCGTCAACCGGAAAGATATTGGTCATGCTCTCAAAGCCATCCTATGACCCGAACCAGGTGGACGACTTGTGGTATGTTTTAAATTCGGACGAGGAAAATTCACCGTTTTTGAACCGCGTGACCCAAGGTCAGTACGCGCCGGGTTCGACGTTTAAAATTGTCACCACGTTAGAATACATGCGGGAAAACCCGGACTATGCAAATTATTCGTTTGATTGTACGGGAACCTTCGAACATCAGAATTTCGTCCTGCCGTGCTGGACGCGTTCTGCGCAGGGACATTTGGATTTGCGAGGGTCATTTGCCCAGTCGTGTAATGGTTCCTATGCCAATATCGCGCTGACTCTTGACCGCGCGTCCTACCGCAAAACGGCGGAGGAGTTGTTGTTTAATCAAAAACTGCCGTCCTTGTTGGATTATTCGAGAAGTTCTTTCGTCGTATCGGAAACGACCGGCGACTCGGAACTGATGATGACCGCCATGGGACAGGGAAATACGTTGGTCAGCCCTTACCACATGGGACTGATTTGCGCGGCAATCGCCAACGGCGGACAAGGTTACCAATTATACGGGCACGGAAATCAGCAAGAACGTACCCCAAAGCTACCGGAGGCTGATGACGGCACAAGAGGCGGCACAGTTAAAGGAATATATGTGCGCGGTCGTAAGCGAGGGCACGGCGACGGCTTTAAACCAGGCGGGCTACAGCGTGGCGGGCAAAACGGGAACGGCGGAGTACAGCCTGGTTGACGGGGAGAAAATGCATTCGTGGTTTACCGGCTTTACCAACGTCGACAATCCGGAACTGGTCATCTGCGTCACGGTGGAAGGGTATGACGGAAATGCCAGCGCGGCGGCGGTTCCGATTGCCAAACAAGTATTGGACGCGTACTACAATAGATAGGACGGGGTGGAAAATGAGAATCAAATGTTTTTGCGATTTGTACGTGGGCGAGGAATTAAAGGAGAAAAAAGAGCAGGTGCTGGAAAGACTGATGGATATCGAGTCCTTCCACCTGCCGGTCTTCGTCCTTACATTGCCGGAAGGGGAACAAAATCAACTGGATTTTTTTTCTTCCGTATTTTTGAGACAGCCTTATTATGAAGACAAGGAAGTATTCGTGGTCGGGCTGGCGGCGGATTACTTTTCCGCGGTGGAGCTCGTCGGGCAGATTGCCTGCGAGGTGTTGGAGGAAACCGGTGACTTGGAAATCCGCCAGTCAATTCTCAAGCGACAAAAAGAATTCGAGGGGAGGTAAACATGCATATCATATTGTTACTATTAAAAATAATCGGGTGGATTCTCCTGATTGTCCTCGGACTGCTTGTTCTAACGGTGTGCCTGGTTTTGTTCACGCCCCTCAGATACCAGGTTCAGGCAAAATGTGACGGGGACGTGTCAAGCTTGTCGGCCGAGGCGGACTTTTCCGTATTCTTTCGTCTTGTTCGAGCCTCCGTTTGCTACGTGGATCAGAAGCTTTCATGGCAGCTTCGGGTGGCCTTTAAAAAGTTTTCCAGCGAACCGGAAGAAAAAAGCGTGGACGAGATAACGCATGACGTTGCGGACGCGGTAGGGGATGTGGCCGACGACGTAAAACAGACGGGGGAAAAAGTGTTGCAGGGCGAGAGCGTGCAGCAAGCCGTGGAAGAGACCGCGGCGCGGGAAGAGCCCGAGCCCAACCCGGTGGAGAAGGCGGATGCGGCAGAGCCGTTAGAGCCGCCGCAAAAAGAATCGCCGATTCAGCCAGAGTCATCAGAACCATCGGAGTCGCCACAACGGACGATGTCCGCAGAGGCGCCCCGGACAGAAACGGCGGCGCGAAAGGCCGAGCCTTTCCCGGAGGGGGAACCCCGATACAAGAAAGACGAGAAAGAGGCGGCGAAGACGAAACGCGCGGAAAGGAAAAAGGTAGAAGAGAAGAAAGCGGCAGGGGACAAAAAGAAAGAGTCCGTCTTTTCTAAAATAACAAACCTTTATGAAAAGTTAAAATGTACATTCAAGGAAATCTGTGATAAAATAGAGGCATTGAAAAAGAAAAAAGATGTTTTGATGAATTTTATCACGGACGAGACACATGTGGGAGCCTTAAAAAAGGTGCTGGCAGAATTAAAACGGCTGCTTCGGAAGTTGCTCCCAAAGAAATTCCAGGCGGACGTTCATTTTGGATTCGAGGATCCGTCCATAACCGGCAGGGTGTTGGCAGGCATCAGCATGCTTTATCCGGCGATTTGCGAACATACGCAGATTCAACCGGATTTCCAACAAAAAGTGTTGGAAGGAAAGGTATTTATCAAGGGACATGTTCGGGCGTGCATATTTGCCTCCATGCTTCTTCGTTTATTGTTAAACGCCAATGTCAGGCGTACCTTGTTGGACGTAAAAAATTTCAGTTTCGATGTTTGAAATTATTGAAAAAACTATATTATATTTTAGGAGGAAATGAAAAATGGCAGAGACAAACAACCTGACAAGTACGGTCGAGGCATTGTTTAAAGGAGTGAACGGAATTGTATCCACGAAGACCGTCGTGGGCGACGCAATCAAGGTGGACAACGTGACCCTTCTTCCGTTGATTGACGTTTCATTCGGCATGGGAGCCGGAGAGTTTGACGGCGAAAAGAAGGAAAAGGGCGGCGGCGGACTCGGCGGCAGGATTACGCCCAGCGCCGTACTGGTCATCAAGGACGGAAATGCAAGACTTGTCAATATCAAGAACCAGGATACGATTACGAAGCTTCTGGACATGGTGCCGGAGCTGCTTGACAAATTCACGACACCGAAGGAGGACAAAGTGACGGAGGAAGAAGTGTCCGACATGCTGGATGCGGCGAAGTCCTGAGGATATGGTAAACGCAAAAAATCATTGCGTTTCCTATAAGTTTTATGTAGAATCATTTTCATCGTTCGTGCATATGATAGTATTATAATCGGGTAAATTGACAGGAGCGATGGAGCGTATCTATGAAACGGGTAATTGGCTTTGCCTTGTTATGCGCCGGGGTAGGGATGTTGTGCCTTCTTATGATACCGGCAACATCCTTCCTGCGGGTGATTTTGCTCGTCGGCTGCATAGCGACAGGGTATGTGCTATTTTGTAAATAGGAGTTACCGTGAATAGTAACAAATAAGAAAGATAAAAGAAAAAAGACTCTGTATCATGTTTGATATCGAGTCTTTCACTTTTTTCTGACTGAAAAATAATCCATGTACCCCATACTAATTCTCAAACTCCGCCTTAAGCACGCTCTACGCGGCCGGATCTTAAGCAAGACGTGCATACGTACATCTTCTTGGAACCACCTTCTGTCTTTACACGTACGGACTTAATATTTGATCTCCACATCTTTGGTGATTTTCTATTAGAGTGACTTACGTTGTTTCCAAAATGAACACTCTTTTCGCAAATAGCACATTTAGCCATCATTGCACCTCCTAACAATCTGAAATCGCCCTTGCGGACCCACAACACTAAGTATTCTATCAGAAAGCCAGGACGAATGCAAGAGTTTTTTATAATTCTAACTAATTTTCTTGCAATGTTTGGAAGAAAATAGTATACTGTACTAGAAAATTTCTGTAAAAAACCATTTAGAATGGAGGGAATATAGGATGAAAGGTAGCATGAGTACAGATTTGGGCAGGATTACCATCAGTCCGGAAGTCATAGCCAAGTACGCGGGTTCTGTCGCCGTGGAGTGTTTCGGAATCGTCGGCATGGCGGCCGTCAACATGAAGGACGGCCTGGTAAGGCTTTTGAAAAAAGAGAGCCTCACCCACGGCATTCACATGGAGATTACGGATGACAACAAGATCACGTTGGACTTCCATGTGATTGTTTCCTATGGCGTAAATATTCTTTCGGTTTCCGATAATCTGGTGAACAATGTAAAGTATAAGGTAGAAGAATTCACCGGCATGAAAGTGGAAAAAATCAACATCTTCGTCGAAGGTGTAAGAGTGATTGATTAAGGAGGATAATTATCGTGGCAACAAAGACGATAACTGTAGAGCTGTTTACGAAAATGTTTCTTGCCGGGGCGGCCAACTTAGAGGCAAAAAAGGAGATTATCAATGAGTTAAACGTATTCCCGGTTCCAGATGGGGACACGGGTACGAACATGACGCTTACCATCATGTCGGCCGCGAAAGAAGTGACGTCGCTTACGTCCGTCGACATGATGACCGTGTCCAAGGCGATTTCTTCCGGGTCGCTGCGCGGTGCGAGAGGAAATTCCGGGGTTATTTTGTCCCAGCTTTTGCGTGGATTTACAAAGGTCATCCGCGAGCACGAGGAGATTGACGTACAGATTTTTGCTTCCGCCGCGGAGCGTGCGACGGCGACCGCCTACAAGGCCGTCATGAAGCCGAAGGAAGGTACGATTTTGACCGTGGCCAGGGGCGCGTCCGAGAAGGCGCGGGAGCTGGCGGAGACGACCGACGATTTGGAGGTGTTCATTCCGGAGGTCATCGCCTATGCGAAGGAAGTTTTGTCAAAGACGCCGGAGATGCTTCCGGTACTCAAAGAGGCAGGCGTCGTCGATTCCGGCGGACAAGGCCTGATAGAGGTGTTAAACGGGGCGTATGACGCGTTCCAGGGAAAAGAGATTGACTATACCGCCATCAGTTCGGCTTCCGCCACCAAGATGGCGGGGCCGGATGCGCAGGCACAGGCGGACATCAAGTTCGGGTATTGTACGGAATTTATCATCATGACGGAGCGGGAGTTCACCCAGCAGGACGAGGACGGCTTCAAGGCCTA
>CATLEQ010000108.1 GCA_949915905.1 uncultured Lachnospiraceae bacterium
CGACATGGCCGTTGTTCTGGGTGACGATGGTGTTGTCGTTCGGCATGCCGGTACTGGGGTGGATTTGCAATATCATTGCCATGAAATTCTATGAATTGGACAGGGAACGGATGGTGGAGATTCAGAAAGACATTGCCGAGAAGAAAAAAGCCGCGAGGGCGCAGGCAAAATAGTACATAAAAAAGTATAGAAAAATCAAATGAATTCAGGAGGAAAGAAAGATGAAGAAAAAAATGTTGTGTCTGGTATTAGCTGTAGTGGTATGTTTGGGAACGCTGGCAGGGTGCGGCGCGGGCGACGCGGATAAAAAGGAGGATACTTCCCAGCAAGAGGTTCAAAATGACAAGGCAGATGACGAAACGGATGATACGGCAGATGCGGACAAGGGCGAAGGAAACGGCGGAGAAATTACGGAGACGGTTACCTTGTCGGGAACCTATTATAGTGGAAAGGTTATTATCACTCTGAAATTGAATCCAGATGGAACGATAGGCGGCGATGCCAACGGGGAGACGTTGGAAGGCACGTGGGGCGAGAGCGACGAAGCGGATATCGAAGCGGTTGGCACGGCAGGAGACAACGAAATGAAATTTTTGGTCACGAGAGAATCGGACGGAAGTTATTCTGCAACGGTGGATCTGGTTGCGGGCATGGTATTGACCGGAAAGTAAAATAGTTACAATTCAGCGATGCGCCAACGCGGGAAGAATGGTAACACAAAATGATATAGTGAGACAAAAGGGGCTGTCAGGAAATATCATTTCCTGACAGCCCCTTTAATTTAAGTTGTAAAAAAACAGAACATAAAGTATGAAAAGTGGTTGTCCACTTTGAAAAAAAGCTGTTACAATGATAAAAAATTCAACACATTCAAAAGTGGTGTTGTAAATTTAAAGGAGGAAAAGGCATGAAAAACAAATTCGTGAAACGAATCCTGACGCTTGGCCTTGTAGCGGCAATGACGGTTACGATGATAGCGGGCTGCGGCGGCAAGGGCAATGACAGTGACAAGGGAAGTGACGGCGCGGCCGGGGATGGCAGTGCGACGGACGAGTTCGCCGGCAAGAATGCCGACTTTGGCTGGTGGATTTTCAAGACGGACGGCGAAGGTCAGTATTATGAAAATTATGAGGACTGCGTGGTGGTGCAGTGGCTTAACGCGCAGAATTGGGACGTGGAAAACGGCGGCATCAGCAAGGAGGACACGGGCAGAAAGCTTAATTTCTCCTATGTAGTGCCGATCAGCGGTTCGGAAAGTGAGAACTTTAATACGATGATCGGTACCGGGGAATATCCGGAACTGATTGACTTGGTTCAGTCCTCGGAGAGTCCGCAGGCCATGCATGCCAACGGGATCTTGATGGACATTACGGAGTACGTGGAAAAGTACATGCCGAATTATCTGGCGTACCTGGATGCCAATCCGGAGCTTAAGCCGCTCGTGCAGGTCAAGGAGGATGACGGAAGCATCCACTATTACGCGCTTTACGCCTTGCTGGAGGGCATGGAGGATCCATGGCAGGGTACCTGCTACCGTCGAGATTGGGTTGCGAAGTATGCCGAGCCGACCGATTACGTGTGGGACTGGGAGAGCGAGTACGTGCAGGAAAACGGCCATCCGGCGGTGACCCCGCTTGAAAAGGCGAAGGAAGAGAAGAACATGGAAGGCTGGAAGGAAAATGAAGTGACGGCTTTCGAAGGAAACTATAATGCGGATAACGAGCTTGGATACGAGGACAACATCATTTTCCCGAGCGGCAAGTCCGATCCGCTGACTATCAGCGACTGGGAGTGGATGTTTGAAGCATTTGAGAAGGCGATTGACGAGCGCGGATGGTCAAACGACAGCAGTTCGTATAGTACGACCGTGTATTATCCGGGATTTTTGTCGACAGGTTCGCTGGTTTCTTCCTTCGGGGGTGGTACCGGGCAATATTATGTGAAGGACGGCGAGGTTTCCTTTGACGGGGATTCCGAGAATTTCAAGACATATTTGGAGTGTTTGAATACATGGTATGAGAAGGGCTGGCTGGATTCAGAGTTTAACACCAGGGCATCGGACATGTTCTTTAAAATCAATACCGCGGGTGTCACGCAGGGCAAGGTCGGCTTGTGGAACGGTTCAAGCAGTAATATCGGAATCGCGATTCGCCCGACCTGCCAGAATGCGGATGATGCGAAGGATGCATTCGTGATGGGGGCGGCCTTGCCGATTAACGATGTGTATGGTGGGGAAGAACAGATGTACAAGAATCCGGATGCCTTGTACCAGTCCAGTCGTAAAGGTGCGGCGTTAGGAATTACGGAAAAGGCGGAAGACAAGGATTTGGCGGCTTTGTTCACGTTTTTGGATTGGACCTACACGCACGAGGGTGGAATGGTGCTGAGAAATGGATTGAACGAGGAACAGTACGCGTCGATGGAGTTTGACCCGGACTTTTATGCAGAGAGAAGCTTGGAGAGCGCGTATACGACTTCCACGGACGAGGACGGGAGAACTGTCTATACAAGAGTCATTGATCCATCTGATCCAGCCGTAAATGCTTTGAATGCACAGAGAATGGATGTCGGCTTGAAGATGCAATATACTGACGAGTATCGTGTGGATACGGGAGCTCCGGCTCTTAACCGTGCGGCATACGAACAGTGGAATCTGTATACGAATACGGGAAGCGTGTTAGATTACACGGGTCTGCTTAACGTCGAAGAGGCGGAAGCCTATAGCAAGATTTCCACGGCGGTTACGGATTACCAGAACCAGAACGTGCCGCAAGTCATCAAGGGTACGATGTCATGGGACGATTATGTAAAGGGATTCGACAGCATTGACCCGGATTCGGCGGTGGAATACCTGCAGAAGTACGTGGATTTGGCGAGCACGGCGAGAACGACGAAGTAAGTCGGGATTTGAAGATGTGCGGCGGGGGCTAGGCCGCACGATGTAATGAACGGATAAAGGATAAAATCAAAAAAGGGATGGCGGTCATAAGATGTGGCTTGCCATCCTTTTTGTACACACGGGACGGAAAGGTATATTCTGCTTACGCGGTCTGTCCCGGCGCGCGGCATTACTGGTTTTCCAGACGATATTGAGACGGCGTGATTCCGTATTCGTTTTTAAATGCCCGAATGAAATTTTCCGGGTTGTCGTAGCCGACCTGCTCGCTGATGGCGGAAATGCTTTTGTTCGTAGTGGAAAGCATCAAAGTCGCCACGTAAAAACGGCAGCTTTTCATGAGGGTGGAAAACGAAATCCCAGTCAGCTTTTTTACATAGCGCGAGGCATAGGACGGGGCAATGTAAAAATGAGCGGCGATGTCGTCAAGCGTAATTCGAAAGTCGCTCCTCGTAATATAATTGTACAACTCATAGCCCTCCGCCGTCAATGTCGCGGGAACGTCTTGCACGACGTGCGACTTGTGGCGGCGGATAAGTTCCGTCATCAGTAAAATGAAGCGGTGTTGGAGGGCGAATTCAAAAAACTCTGTTTTTTGCCGGAATTCTTCGAAAAGTTCAAAAAATAAATTTCGAATTAATGCGTCATCCCCGGTAGAAATCACGCAATAAGTCTGATGATTGCCGTTTGCGGCCGCTTTGGAGACATTTTTACCCAGTGTTTGCTGGAAGAGAAAGCGGGTGATGTCATTCTGGGAGAATAAAAGCGGCCCTAAGAACTCGTCGGTCTTGCGCTCGTCAAGCTGGAGGAAGAAAAGCTTCGCGCCGTTACTATTTTCTAATACGGGCTCCGCCAGGGAGGAAGAAAGCAAGAATACGTCGCCGGTTTGCAAGGAAATGGTTTCACGGCAAGACTTGGCGAGGACGCTGCCGTGTGATATATAATAAAGCCTTAGACAAGGCTCCGCCGGGGGCGCGAGAGGTTCGTCGGATATCAATAAAAAGCGATTCATAAAGGTTCTCCTTTGTTTGGTTGCTATATAAGGAACTATACTGTGGCGGTGGCAAAAAGTCAAGCTTCGGAAAATAATTTGTTGCCATCCGCGCGCCGTTGTGCTAATATAATTGCGAGTGTGGCGAAATATTGGAAAGAAACTGGACTTTTCAGTAAAATCGGAGTATGATAGTATCGTTTTGGAAGATGAGGAATGGCGATAATAGAAAGGGATAAAAGGTGATCTACGAAGAAGCAAGGGTATATTTGGACAATGTGTCGAAATACGGAAGTGTACTTGGCTTGGATACGATTCGGGATTTGCTAGGAGAATTGGGAAATCCGCAGGATGATTTACAATTCATCCATATCGCGGGAACGAACGGGAAAGGTTCCATTCTGGCCTATGTGTCCACCATATTGAGTGAGGCGGGATTCGTGGTGGGGCGATACGTTTCGCCCACGGTGGTTTCTTATCGGGAAAGAATCCAGGTGGATGGCGGTTGGATTGGAGAAGACGAACTCGCGGCATTGGTAGAAAAAGTACAGAAGGCAGTTGCGTGTATGGAGACAAGCGGAAGGGGATGCCCTACCGTGTTTGAGATAGAAACCGCAATGGCCTTTTTGTATTTCCGTGACAAGAAATGCGACTACGTGGTATTGGAGACGGGACTGGGCGGCAGACTGGATGCCACTAACATTATAAAGAATACGGTTTTGGCCGTCTTTTCCACGATCAGCCGGGATCACATGGAGGTTTTGGGCGGTACGCTAACGGAAATTGCCCGGGAAAAGGCGGGAATTATCAAGCCGGGATGCATGGTGGTGTCGGCGGCACAAAGACCGGAGGTACGGACGGTCTTGGAAGAGACGGCGGAAAGGTATCACTGTCCGTTTGTTTTTGCCGAGCCGGAGAACGTATGTATAATGGAAGAAACGGTCCGGGGTCAGACATTTTCTTATAAGGAAATGCAGAATTTGAAAATACATCTGGCAGGAACCTGTCAGATTGAAAATGCGGTGACGGCGCTGGAGGCGGTACAGGCCTTGCGCACCGTAAGACGCAAGGACAATGTGACATCGAAGGGTGCTGCTGATAAAGTGGCACACAAAAACGCAGGCGTTGCCGTGAGAATAGGGTGCAAGAAACCGGAGATTACCGATGAAGCAATTCGTCGGGGACTCGCGAGAACCGTTTGGGTCGGGCGGTTTACCTGCATCCGCGAGCAACCGCTTTTTATCGTGGACGGCGCGCATAACGAGGACGCGGCAAGGCAGCTTCGAAAGACGTTGGAGGCCTACTTTCCGGGGAGGCGGCTGATTTATCTCATGGGCGTGTTCAAGGATAAGGAATACGAAAAAATCGTGGAAATCATGGCACCGCTGGCGACAAAGGTTTATACGGTAAATTTGCCGGATAAAGAACGGACGTTGGATGCAAGGATGTTAAAGAAAGCATTTGACGAGGTGTATGGCGAGGAGTGGAGGATGGCACCGGAGGAACGTGTCGTGGCAGCCATTGATGCCGGACGTGCCGAGGCGGCCGGCGATATCGGACATGTCGAGGCGGTCGGTGACATCGGACATGTCGTGGCAGTCGGCGATATCGGACAGGCCGTTCGACTGGCGTTGGCAGAAGCCGGAGAAGAGGACGTGATTCTGGCATTTGGGACACTGTCTTACCTTGGACAAGTAATGGAACTCGTGAATACATAAAAGGGATGGGATATCATGGTAGATCAGGAAAAAATCAGGCAGGCGGTGCGGCTTCTGTTGGAGGGCATCGGGGAGGACGTAAATAGGGAAGGGCTTTTGGAAACTCCCGACCGTGTGGCCAGGATGTATGCAGAACTTTATGGCGGGATGGAAGAGGACGCGGCATTACATTTAGGCAAGCGGTTTCCGGTGCAGGACAATGGGATGGTGGTCGAGAAGGACATTACGTTTTATTCCACATGCGAGCATCACATGCTGCCATTTTACGGAAAGGTTCATATTGCCTATATACCGAACGGCGAGGTGGCAGGGCTTAGCAAATTGGCCCGCACGGTGGAGGTGTATGCCCGCAGGCTGCAGCTCCAGGAGCGTTTTACCGCCCAGATTGCCGACGCGTTGATGGAAAATTTGCATCCGCAGGGCGTGCTTGTCATGGCGGAGGCGGAGCATATGTGTATGACGATGCGGGGAATCAAAAAGCCCGGAAGCCAGACGGTGACACTGACAAAGCGCGGCGTGTTTTTGGAAGACCAGGCATTGACGGATACCTTTTTTCGAATGATTGGATGATGGGAAGATGTGTCCGGCAGAGAAGGAATGCGGTTGGAATATATATAGAAGAAAAATCTTGAGGTGGAAATATGATTATAGGCGGCAAGTCATTTGATACAAAGAAGCATACTTATATCATGGGAATTTTGAACGTGACACCCGACTCCTTTTCGGACGGCGGAAAATTTAATTCGTTGGACGCGGCACTATACCATGCGCAGGAAATGGTCTCGGAAGGGGCGGACATTTTGGACGTGGGCGGAGAATCCACGAGGCCCGGGCATGTGCAGATAGGAACGGAAGAGGAAATCTACCGTGTCATTCCGATCATCGAGGCATTGAAAAAAAGGTTTGACGCGCCCGTCTCGATAGACACTTACAAGGCGGCGGTGGCACAGGCGGCGGTGGACGCGGGCGCGGACTTGATAAATGACATCTGGGGCTTAAAATATGAGGAAAAGATGGCAAACGTAATCGCCGATTCCGGTGTTGCCTGCTGTCTGATGCACAATCGGGAGAAAGCAGAGTATGAAGATTTTTTGACGGATGTAAAAACGGATTTGGAAGAAACGATTTTCTTGGCGCAGGCCGCGGGAATTTCAAGGGACAAAATCATACTCGACCCGGGTGTGGGATTTGGCAAGACCTATGAAATGAATCTGGAGGTATTAGGAAATTTGCAATTCCTGCATTCATTTGAATTGCCGCTTCTTTTGGGGGCTTCGCGGAAATCGGTCATCGGGCTGGCACTGGATCTTCCGGTTACCGAGCGGCTGGAAGGAACGCTGGTGACGACGATGCTGGCAGTGGAAAGCGGTTATTCTTTCGTGCGGGTACATGACGTGAAGGAAAATTTGCGGGTCGTGAAAATGATGGAGGCTATTCATGGACAAAATAAAAATTGAAAATCTGGAAGTGTTTGCCAACCACGGAGTGCTTCCGGAAGAAAACCGTCTGGGGCAAAAATTTCTGGTCTCGGCGGTTTTATATACGGATACAAGGAAGGCGGGAAAAACCGATGATTTGACTGCCTCCATTCATTATGGAGAAATCTGCCGGTTCATTGATTCACACATGAAAAAACAAACGTACCAATTGCTTGAGCGGGCGGCGGAAACCCTGGCGGAAGAATTGCTTTTGGCGACACCGAATTTGAGAAAAGTAAAATTGGAGATAAAAAAGCCGTGGGCACCCATTGGACTGCCGCTTGAGTCCGTGTCGGTCAAGATTACGCGGTCGTGGCATACGGCGTACATCGCGCTTGGCTCGAACATGGGAAACAAGGAGGAGTTTTTAAGCCGCGCCGTGAGTGAACTGGGCGAGTTGCACGGCTGCGAGGTAAAGAAAATTTCCTCCTGGATAGAGACGAAGGCTTATGGGGTGACGGATCAGCCGGATTTTTTGAATGGTTGTTTAAAATTGCGGACATTGCTTACCCCGCAGGAGTTACTTGATGAACTGCATCGGATTGAACAGGATGACGGACGTGAGCGCAAGGTGAATTGGGGGCCGCGGACGTTGGATTTGGACATTATCTTCTATGATGACCTCGTATTACAGAGTGAGGAATTGTGCATTCCCCATGTGGACATGCACAACCGGCGGTTCGTTTTGGAACCATTATGTGAAATCGCCCCCTATATGCGGCATCCGGTGTATGGATGGACAATGATGGAAGGGCTTGGGCTGCTTTAAAGCAGCCCTTCAAACGTATCATAAAAGGTCGGATAGGACACGTCCACGCAGCGGCTGTCTAAAATCTTCGTTGTCCCTTCTGCAACCAGCGCGGCAATGGAAAATGCCATGGCAATCCGATGGTCTAAGAGCGTGTGGATGGTTGCTCCTTGCAAGGGGCGTCCGCCTTGGATAACCATGCCGTCGTCCGTCGGGGTGATGTCGCATCCCATCGCTTTTAAATTGTCCGTGACCGTTTCGATGCGGTCGGTTTCCTTTACTTTTAATTCTGCCGCATCTTGAATCGTGGTCGTGCCATCGGCCATGGCGGCCATCACGGCAATGACCGGAATCTCATCAATCAGGGTCGGAATGATGCCGCCCTTTATCGTGGCACCATGCAGCCGGCTCGTGCGCACGAGGATGTCGGCAACCGGTTCGCCGCCGACGGTTCGCTTGTTCAGAAGGGTGACATCGCCGCCCATGTCCTTGCAAACCCTTAAAATCCCGGCTCTCGTCGGATTGACCCCGACATTTTGAATCAAAATTTCCGAGTCCGGCACCAAAAGTCCGGCGGCGATAAAGTAGGCGGCGGAGGAAATGTCACCCGGCACCATGATTTTTTGACCGTATAACTCCTTGCAGGGACGGATGGAGGCCGCCGCCCGTTCGGTTTTGCCGCCTTCGGAAAGGTCTCGTTTTACCGTTTCGTCTGCGGTGAAAGAGCGGATGTCGGCACCGAATTCCTTTAACATCAGTTCGGTGTGGTTGCGGGAGAGCGAGGGTTCCGTTACCGTGGTCGTGCCCGCGGCATATAATCCGGCCAATAAGATACAAGATTTGACCTGGGCGGAGGCCACCGGGGAGGTATAGTCGATGCCGTGCAAATGCCCCGGCGTAATGTAGAGCGGGGCGCAGTCATTCCTGAGAACGCTGGAAATATTGGCCCCCATCTGTGTCAAAGGCTCCATGATGCGCCGCATCGGGCGGGAATTGAGAGAGTCATCCCCCGAAAGCTTGCTCTCAAAAGGCTGTCCGGCCAAAATGCCGGAAATCAGCCGGGTGGTCGTGCCGCTGTTGCCGACCTCGAGTGTCAGCGAAGGTGCGCGAAGGCCGTGCAGTCCCCGTCCGTGAACCAGGACGGAGGTTTCGCTTTGCTCTATTTCAATGCCCATCCTGCGGAAACAGTCGATGGTCGCAAGACAGTCCGCTCCCGGAAGAAAATTTGTCACCTCGGTGAGACCGCTGGCAATCGAGCCAAACATGATGCAGCGGTGAGAAATAGACTTGTCGCCGGGGACGGTGATTTCCCCGCGAAGCCCGCTGATATTTGTAAGTTCCATAAAGATAATCCTAATCCTTTCTAAATTTCGTATACGATATAACGATATTTCCGCAACAATGCCGCCGCCTTTTTGGAAGAATCCTCCTCGTAAAATTCAATTCGCAGCACGCCTTCTTCAAATTCACGGTTGTGAATGATGCCGATGTTTTTGATACTGATGTTGTTGCTTGCCAGTATCGTGGCAATCGTGGCAATTCCGCCGGCCTCGTCGACGATGTCGCAGTAGAGGGCGGCCTGCTTTTTGATTGGCCCGGCCGAGCTGTCCGGCATGGAATCCCGGTAATCCTTGGACGATTCAAACATGGAGTAAAGCTTTTTCTCGTCGCTTTGGTCAATCAGTTCTTTCGAATGCTGTAAAAATTCGATGAAGTCCCCGAGGATGCGGGAAATATTGTCCTTGTTTTTTAGGCAGATTTGCTGCCACATGACCGGTGAGGAGGAGGCGATACGCGTGATATCCTTAAAGCCCCCGGCGGCCAGCCGTTTCATGATCTCGTCTTTATTATCGCTGTTTTTGACAAAATTGACAAGACTGCAGGCGAGAATGTGTGGCAAGTGGCTGATCGTGCCGGTAAAAGCGTCATGCTCGTGATAATCCAAAATGATGGGCAATGCTTTTAAGGACGCGACAAAATCCCTATAAGCCTCCACCTTTTCTGCAGGAACCTCGTCCGAGGGGGTAAGGATGTAGTACGCGTTTTCAATTAAGTGCGGTTTGGCATTGATAAATCCGCTCTTTTCCGAGCCGGCCATCGGATGTCCGCCGATAAAATATTTCCCAAGCCCCAGTGCGGCGGCCTCCTCGCAAATTGCCGTTTTCACGCTGCCGACGTCCGTCAGGATGCAGTCCTCCCCGACATAGAGCTTCAATTGGCTTAGGTAAGCGTTATTATAGGAAATGGGCGCGCAGAGGAAAATATAGGCACAATCCTGAAAGTTATCGTCAATCGAGGAGCAGGCCGTGTGGATTACGTCTTCCTGCACGGCGAGTGCCAGCGTCTCTCTGTTTTTGTCAAATGCAATGAGTTCGTAGTCCGGGTAATACTGGCGGATTGCCTTGGCAATCGAGCCGCCGATGAGTCCCAGACCGACAAAACCAATTTTGGTGG
>CATLEQ010000109.1 GCA_949915905.1 uncultured Lachnospiraceae bacterium
CTGATCTCCCCCTTCAGGGCATAGGCTAGTCCGATCATGTAGAGTTGTCCTCCTTGGTGTTGATGTCCCTATTATAACATAGTGACGGCGGCGGGTAAAGATTCTGTTTTTATTGAAAATCAATAATTTCATCTTGAAAAAGAATATATCTTGTGATATCATACTACATGTAAGGCATACAACATATACGAAACAATATGGGAATTAGAATATCAAAACAACCATGACGGGAGGTCTTATCTTATGGCAAACCAAAAACGAATATTTGCATTAATTGGCATCCTCTTATTTGCAGTATTGGCACTTGGCATCGGCTTTCATTTTATAACCAAAAGAACCTATGAACTCCACCTGCCGCAGTCGGAAAATTTAGAACTCGTTTCACTAAAGCAAAACGGGGAAGAAACAGTCATTCACGACAGCGGAAAAATAGAAGAAATATTGAACAGGATAGGCGGGACGCAAAGAACAACGAAAGAAGAAAGCATACAAGACACGCCCGTCAACGCCAACGGCGAAATAAGGGTTGATTTCCACTTTACCGAAGGGGGAACTTCCACGTTATTCATTTATGAAAAAAACGGAAAATATTTTATTGAACAACCATACAACGGCATCTATCCGATGGGCGAGGAAGAATACCTCCGTCTTCTTGCCACATGCGGAATGGAACCGTCTGATTTGTTATCGAATTCTCGAACGCCTGACGATTCATCCGAACCGTCCCTGGATTTTCAAATGCCTGACAACCCATCCGTGACGACGATTCTCCATGACGGCATCGAATACCATCCCTACGGCATTCCAGAAAAGGCCGACATGTCAGAGCAAATCGGCACCGTGAATGGTGATGCGAAACACAAGGTATATGCCTTCCGGGATTATCCGATAGCGGATTTCATCATCGAATTTTATGAATCCGGCTTGATGGACACCCCCATGCTCTTCCGCGCTACAGATTGCAACACGGAGCCGGAAGACATGTACATTTTAGAAGAGAACTAAATGTTTCAATTGCGTACGTAGCGCGTTCGTATTTTATCCTTCCACTTTCAATTATGTACCTAACTGAGAAACCGGTAGAATCGGATACCGCCCGTATTTGGTATCCGAATTCCACTCTGATATATTCAAAACACTTACAGAATCAATCAGCCTTTTCTCGGCACTAATTCGTTTTTGAAGTTCAAAAGGCAAACGTTTCTTCAAACGATTTCGCAGCATCTTTCGTGAAGCAGAATCTCCTTTTGGATATTCCAGTACAAAAATATAGTGTATTGGTTTTTCTTTTCCCATCAACCGAAGGTAGTGTAAAGAATCGTAAAACTTACTTACAATTTTATTAAATTTTTTCGATTGAAACGGGTCGTATTCTGTTGTCGCAGTTGCATGCGCGCGTGCTTCCGGTATATTGGCATTCTTGTACTCAATCAGAAGAATACTATCTTCCGTTTCTACCACAAAGTCTGCATCACTGAGTATATCCGGCAAGCCGCACTCATGATAAATAGCATGGATTTCATCGCTCGCCCACATTGCCTTTCTACAATCGATGCCATAATTTCTTTTTTCTTCTATCAAAAAATCAGGCATACGTTTCACCTCACAAATCGTATATTTCATCCAAAAGTTTATTGAAGGCTGAAATGATGGCGTTCTCCTTTAAGTCTGAAAATCTGGAAGACCTTCCATATTGGAGCTCGCCTATATCGTCCGCATGAGAAAGAGAATGAAACAAAATGCTGTCTTTCTCCGTTTTCTTTACTTCGAAATAATTGGCAAGCATATAATCATGGGTGGAAACAAACACCTGAACCCCCGTTCGCTGCAGTTCCAGCAGTATTTCAACGATAATCGGAATATAGGTCGGGTTGATATTTGCTTCCGGCTCATCCCAGAAGAGAACGGAGCCCTTTTCTAGAGTGCCGTTCTTTATCAGTTGCCATAGAAGCGCCATTTTGCGAATGCCTTCTGCAATCAAGTTAAACTCCTGCGTAGAACCCCCGCTTTTCAGATAAAATTCATCACGTTTCGGATTGTATTTCACAGTTCCGCGAGTCATTTTCTCAACAGCCTTCAACATGGCTCCTTTCGCGACACTATTTCTTCCAGCAGAAATATCGACCTTGGCAGCATTAATAATGTCCAGATATGTGTCGTCAAACCGAACATTATCCATCTCGGTTGCCGCATTAAGGTTGTAGCTGTGAGAGAGAATTTCTTTCGCGGGAATGAAAATGCTACTCATCCCCGCAAAGGACTCTTCCCATCCTTCTTCACCACTAACCTCGGCCTCCCACTTTTTTGTTTTCCTATGAAAGGAGGCCGTCAAAATCCTATCTTGAACGCCATCCACCTCGCCCGCGGTAATGCGAATCAGGCCACTGCGATTTCCCTGCTTTCCGGTAATTAATCTGGAAATCTTATAGTCATCCGGCAACATGGTAGAAACCAACTTATGAGAAAACGACGTCTTTTTGCTGACACTTTGACAAGCAGAATACAAGACCTTCAGAATGTGGGTTTTACCAGTTCCGTTTTCTCCGATAAAAATATTAATTCCCGGACTAAACTCAATCTGCTGCTTTTCAAAAACGGTATAATTCTCCAGCTTGATTTTTTTAATAATCATAGACAACTTCGCCTCCTCACTTTATATTAGCCAAACGTGTTGGAACCACTTATCATTCTTTTTCACATTGTCATCCAGATTAATTTTAATCATCTGGCCGACGAGGTGGTGACTCTTTTTTACAACACCAGTCCCCGATAGCGATTGATGCAGGCGAACATTTCCTGCCTCCTCGGCGCGGCCAACGCCGCCACGCTCGACGTGCTTTCGCACAGCCCTGCCATGCCGTCCTTCGCAATCTTTTCCTCCAGCTTTCGCACCACGTCCTGGACGCTTGTGCGTCCCCCGAAGAGATGCTTCTCCGCATAGCGTATGCAATATCCCAACGCCGAAACCTGCTCGCTGTCCACGATCTGCTCCACATAGCGCAAGTCAATCGTCTCGCGGTTAATCTGCACCGCCTCGCGCCCCATCGTCTTCATCTTAATCCGGTCATTGCCCCTAAACTCCTTGCTCTGTCCCGGACATCTCGTAAACACCGGTTTTTCCGCCGGTTTCTCCAGTCCCGACAGTGCCGGGAAATCCTCCGCCTCGTGCTTGGCCATCTCGGTAATCTCCCTCGGCACGTAACGATCCATCTGTACGATGTGGTCGGCGATATGGAAATACGCACCCGAACTGCCCGCCACGATGACCGTGGAAACGCCATATTCCTCATACAATTCGCGGATGCGGTCGATAAACGGCGTGATTGGCTCCATGTCCCGATGAATGACCCGCTGCATCAATTCGTCGCGAATCATGAAATTGGTCGCGCTCGTGTCCTCGTCAATCAAGAGCGTTTTTGCCCCCGCCTCCATGCTCTCAATCACGTTCGCCGCCTGGGACGTGCTACCGCTGGCATCCTCGGTATAAAATCCGCGCGTGTCCTTTCCATTTGGCAAGTCATTGATAAACATGGAAATGTCTGTCTTCTTGATACTGCGCCCGTCTTCCGCACGAATCTTCATGGCCGTTGCGTCCGTAATCACATACTCGCGCCCGTCCCCGGCAATGTGGTTGTACACGCCCAACTCCAACGCTTTAAGGAGCGTTGACTTTCCATGATAGCCGCCGCCCACGATGAGCGTAATGCCTTTTGGAATCCCCATGCCTTTAAGTGCCCCCTTGTGTGGAAGGTTCATCGTCACTTCCATCTCTTTCGGCGACTCGAACGCCACCGCACCCTTCATCGGCTTTGCGGAAATGCCGGATTCCCTCGGCAAAATCGCGCCGTTGGCCACGAACGCCACCAACCCCATCTTATCAAGCTGCTCGCGAATATACTGCTGATCCTCGGCCAGGTCACAAATCTTACGCAGGCGCGCCTTGTCACAGTTCTTATAAAACAAGGCCTGCTGCACGCAGCGCGGCAAAAAGTCAAATAAAATCTTCTCCAATTCCCTGGCGTTAATCGTCCGCCCATTGGCCGGGAAACCGATTTCCATGCGCAAAATAACGTCCCCGGTTTCCGCATTGACCTGACACGCCGTCCGCTCCAGCACCTCCTGTCCGCAACGGCTGACGGAAATCAACCCGCTCTTTCCCGAGCCTTTCGCCTGAAACGCGTACTTTCCGGCCTCGCGCCCGAACTGCCGGTTCAATTCATCCTGCAGGGCAATCCGCTGGTGCGCCCCACAATACAATTCCGGCAAAAATCCCGCCTGTGCCCCCTTCACATGGACGCTCACCTTCGACGGCGCGGCGAACGGGTCGCCCTGTACGTGGTCGATGGAAAGCACGTAACCCGGAAACTGGTACATGCCCTTCGTGTCCTTGTACGCCGGATATCCCCTATGGTCAATCCGGTTCAATAAGTTCCTCAAATCCGTTGATGTCTGCATCACTGTCACCCAAAACCTTCCTAAAATTCATTTTTACCTTTTCGTGGTATTTTTCGCAACACACATGTCACCTTTTCGGCAACCTTTTACCACCGATTTACCGCATGTTCGATAAACGCCAGCAGGTCGTGGAATTCCACCCTGCCCTCGTCCGTCATTACAAATCCGTCGAACATGCCGTACACCTGGTCGCAATGCGTGTCCACGACCACCAGCTTATTTTGCGTGTAATTGTCATAAACGGGAGTGAAATGTAACTCCATCTTCCCCTCGCCGTCCTTTAAGTGCCATGGTTCCATGTAGCCGCCATCGCGCTTCACCTCAAGAACGCCCACCTTATAAGCCTTGCGTTTATAAAAATACATGTTTTCCGTCGCGTTGTCAAGATGTCCGAAGCCCCAACCGATATTAAATCCAAAATCCGCCCCGCCATCCACGCCGCAACGGGACAAGTCATTACCAGCATCGCCCGCACTGGCGCGGGACGAATTCGACGCTCCAAGTCGCGCCGTCAAATTGCCCCAGTACCACTCATGGCGGTAAGGCCAGACACCTCTGCCCCAGTCAATCAGTCCGCGCGCGCCGTCCATGTCCACCCGCAGGCCGTCGAACTTCACGAAGCCTTTTACACGATAATAATTTTCCTTATAGTTCAAATAAAACTGCCCCGGCCTTTCAAACGGGGTGGCGATGACCATCTTCTCATTTGCCGCGTCATTTTCCACTTCCAGATGAAACCTCACATCCGCATATTCCTTATTTTTTCCATGGAAATCCAAAAACCGCATGTCGTCCGACACCTTAAAGCGCATCACGAAATCATCCGCACGATACCCGCACACGGAATTTTTCTCCGGATCATCGTCGAGTCGCGGAATGAAAAACGGCCGCATGCTGCCAATCTCGCGCTTTTCTCCCGTATCCAGGTTCAAAAGCGTCGCCGTCACACTGCACATATAAGAAACGTGGCCAATCGTCATCTGCACCACCAAGTGTTCCTTGATGAACTGATAAAAATTCCATTCCTTGAGATTGAACGGGGTCTTCTTCACCTTCTCCCGATTATAAACAAAATTCATCTTCGTGGCATAGCCCGGCTCGGCAAGCCGGCCATTTTCATCCAACAAAAATGTACGTTCCGTAACCTCATGCTGCATTGATTCCACCTCCACATCGTCACGCCCGGCGCATCCTTATTCACTTCGTGCCACGGCACTCCTCATTCACTTCACGCCACGCCGCTCCTCACTCCTCACTTCGCGGCGCGTACCACTCTCACTCCATGCCCTCACGCCCCATGCTTCTCCTTCATGCGCTTATTATATTCCTTCCATGCGAACCCCAGCGGAATAAAGGTAACCAGCACCATCAGCCCCGCATACAAGAACAAATTCTCCTGCGGCACGTCAATGGGATTGCCATACACGTCCGCAATCACTTGCTCCTGCGGCGTGCCCTTGATAATCGCGTTGCCAATCAACGTCCCGGCAAACATCGGAATCAGCGTGAAAAACGTCACCCGGATCCCCTCGAACTGCCCCTTGTTTTTCTCCGGGAACAGCCCCCTCACCCAAATCATGCACGTCTGCATAATCAGCACGTATCCCATGCCGACCAGGAACACGCACGCGAACAAGGGGACGTTCTTCGCGGAAAACAACCTCGCGTTGTCCACGCAGGACGGATCCTTGATAAACGTGGCCAAAAGAATCAATCCTGCGGCATTGGTAATGACGGAAATGCACGTCACCATCGGAATCTTGTCCGCGTTCACCAGCTTGATGAACGGGATGGTGACGAGCACCGCGAGCAAAAGCGCGATTCCTTCCACCAGCCCCATGTCGCCCGCGGTAAAACCGATGTCATAAATCATCCAGTTTCCCATATGTACAAAATAAAAATTAAACGGAACGAAGAACGCACAGGCGACCAGACACGCCAAAAACATTTCCTTATTCGTCTTATTACCCTTCAAGGTGGAGAAATGAAAGATGGACGTCAATTGTTCCCGGAAGCTCCCCTCCTTCGACGGATGAAGGTCGGGCGAATCCTTCATGATAAACAAGGAAAGGACGCCCATCGTGATCACGAACAGCCCCATTCCCCAGAACAAAAGTTGATAATTATCCAAAGCCGGATTGTACTCGGCCGTATTGACCGTGGGATTCCCGCTATTTACCAGCATGCCGCCGACCACGGTACCGACTACCGTGCCAAAGATCGGCATCGCCGCCAGGGCCGCCCCCACCTGCCCCTTGTTACTGTCATTCGTGTGGTCGTTCAGCCACGCATTGTACCCGCAGTCGCATCCCATGGAGCCAAAAAAGCTCATGACAGAATCGGCGAACACCACCAAAAATCCCATAAACGCCACCGACAGCATCGGCAGGGACGACCTTATGTACTCCGTCATGCCAAAAATAATTGTCGTGACACCCCAGATAATATAACCGACGGATACAAGCTGCTTGCGTTTCCCCCTCCTATCCGACATCGTGCCGAACACGAACGTGGAAATCGTCGTGACGATGGCACTGACGATGACCATGCACGAAACGATGTTCACGTCTCCGGAAATCTTCGCGTACACGAACGTGTTGAACCACTGGTTCTCCATGTTCCAGCATAACTGTCCCGCGATGCCCATCCCCCATACAATGACCCAGAACCTCGGCGCGCTCATCGCGCCATACCGCTTTTTTTGTTTCTTTTCCTTCCCCATACTGTCTCCTTCCTTTAAGCAAATGCCTCCTTGTACGAAGCCGCGGATACTGATGCAGATACTGATGCCCGCGTACCTTCCGATTAATTACTTTCACGTTCTTTCTTTACTATCTAGAATACCCTTTTTCCCCGCCCACGTCAAGGATTAACAATTCCTATTACAAACCTACATTTCCGAACCTATGTTGCCGATAATAAGAAAAATGTGAAAAAAGTCTTGCTCGTGACGTAGCGTAATGAGCTATACTATCCGCAGGAGGTATTTTAAGCGTGGAAAAATATAAATCTATCCCACAAGGATACATGACTATAGGTGAAGTTGCAAAAAAGATGGACGTGACAGTCCGAACGTTACAACACTACGATAAAGAAGGGCTACTATCACCATCAGCCACGAGTGCCGGAGGCCGCAGGCTTTATACGGACAAAGATATTGTCAAGTTGCACCAGATACTGTCCTTGAAACATTTGGGATTTTCCTTGGATGACATCAGGGATCGGCTGATTCCGCTGGATGTCCCGGCTGACGTGGCACAAATTCTTTCAGAGCAAGCCACTATTATCCGTAAAAAGATAGCAGATTTGACAGAATCGCTGTCGGCGATTGAGGCATTGAAGACAGAAGTGCTTGAAATGCGGTCGGTAGACTTTAAAAAATATGCAGATATTATTGTCAACCTGGAAATGAAAAATGATTTTTATTGGCTCATCAAACATTTTGACAGCGAAACACTGGATCATATCCGCAGCCGATTTGACAAGGAAAGCGGAATGGCATTCCTGCAAAAATTTTTGCATCTCCAGGACGAGGCAATTCGGCTACAAGATGAGGGCATACCGGCAGGAAGCCCCGAAGGGCTACAGTTCGCAAAAGCCTACTGGGATATGGTTTTGGAATTTACAAACGGGGATGCCACCATGCTCCCTAAACTCATGCAAATGAGAGAAAACGATGAATTTAATCAGGAATGGGAACAGAAGCAAACCCAGGCAAATGTTTTTATTGAACCAGCATTGGATGCTTATTTTTCCAATTTAGGGATAAATCCATTTCAGGAGGAAATAACATGACAAATGCATTGCAAGTAAAAAAATTACGGAAAAGCTATGGAAAAAAGGAGGTACTAAAGAGTATTGATTTGTGCATACGCAAAGGAGATATTTTCGCATTGCTCGGCGTAAACGGCGCGGGAAAAACAACCACGTTTGAATGTATTGAAGGCCTACGGAAGTACGATGGCGGCAGTATAGAGATAAATGGAAGTATGGGGATTCAATTACAATCGGCTTCTCTGCCTGCCCATATCAAAGGGATGGAGGCCGTTCACCTTTTTGCAAAATGGAACAAGGTATCTGTTGATGCCTCTATGCTGGCGGCGTTAGGTGTAAACAATCTGGCGAACAAACAGTATCAGGAGATGTCAACCGGACAGAAACGGCGGCTGCATTTGGCACTGGCCTTAATCAGCAATCCCGATATCGTGTTCCTTGACGAGCCAACTGCCGGACTGGACATTGAGGGACGTATTTCTCTCCACGAGTACATCCGCACACTGAAGGCCCAAGGAAAAACCATCCTCTTAGCCAGCCACGACATGGCCGAAGTAGAAAACCTATGTGACAATATCGCAATTCTTAAAGATGGCCGGATTGCATTTATGGGAACAGTGAACGAACTGACGAAGGCAGTCGGAAAGCATTACAATATCTGTATAAAAACAAGCCAGGGAATGGAAAACTTTGAAGCTGATAACATCGGGGAAAGTTTGATTTCCATATTGAAAGGTTATCAAGAAAAAAATATGGACATTCAGGACATCCAAGTAAACCGTGGTTCTCTGGAACAACATTTTGTAAAAATAGCAAGGGGGGAGTAAAGGATGGACGGATTTTTATATGGAGTTGTATTACAGTGGAAACTGGACTTACGAAGCCGGACGATGTTGATTACCTGCTATGCCGTTCCGCTCCTGTTTTTCGCAGTCATGGGGGGAATTTTTACATCTGTTATGCCAGAGAGCCGCGAAACCTTGATTCAGTCCATGTCAGTATTTACCGTCACCATGGGTGCGCTGATCGGATTGCCACCCTCGCTTGCGGAAATATATCGGAGTGACGTGAAGAACGCATACCAAGCGAATGGTGTACCCTTGTCATTAGGATTATTTTTGACGAACATTTCGGCGTTTGTCCATCTGCTCATAATGAGCTTCATCCTTTATGTAATTGCACCGGTTGCTTTTGATGCAAAAATCCCGGTGCATCCGGGAACATATTTTGTCGGACTGATTACCCTGATTGCCGTATCACTTAGTATTGCCAGCATTATCGGATTGGCCGTAAAAGATACGGCCAATACATCTATGTTTTCTATCTTGTTATTTCTTCCCTCCACCATGCTCTCGGGGATTATGTTTCCAAGCGATATGCTCCCCAAAGCATTTGTGATGGCCGGAAAATTATTTCCCGCGACATGGGGATACACCTTTATGACGGAAAGCACTTTTACTTGGCACAACCTCTGGCCTTTGTTCGTTATCTTCATTGTAGCCGCGCTACTATGCGCCATTTTACTAAAAAAAATCGAAACACGATAATGTAAATGAAGTAATCCGGCTGCTATTCACTGGGCCGCGCGCCCGGCGGCGGAAAAGAAAAACCGCTGCCGGACAGACTTTCCGGCTATTTTTGAGCCGCCTCACGCTGACGGCATATCTCCGCCCAGCTCGGCATTTTCGAAAGCGTATGTGCAAACCCCTGCATCGCCTCGGGAATATCGATACGCTGAGGACAGATTTTAGCGCATTTTCCACATCCGATACAAGCGGCAGGCCGCTTTTCCTCCGGCAGCGCGTCCAAACGCATGGAGACATTGAGGCTTGGCGCAAAACGCAGCTCGTTGTAAGCTGCCAACAACATGGGAATATCCAGTCCCTTCGGACATCCGTCACAGCAATACCGGCAGGACGTACACGAAATCGAATTCTTCATGCCCTCCGCAATCTCCAACAGCATGGCTTCTTCCGTGTCCGTCAGGGCCTTTCGCGTCTCAAAGGTAGAAACGTTTTCCTGCATCTGTTCCATGCTCGACATG
>CATLEQ010000110.1 GCA_949915905.1 uncultured Lachnospiraceae bacterium
TCTTCGTGCATTTTATTCGTCAAACGATATGCCGTACGCGTGATTACTATTCTGCTAAAGCTCAGAAATGTATCTTGCCCATTGACCTTTTTTAATATATCGTTTAATTCTTTATATGCTGTAAAAGTCCCTATTGCACCAATGTTTTCAGATTTATTATGATATGTAATAGCCACTCCACCTTTAATATCTGTATTATTAAATACTTTGCTACTATCTTGCTCAAAATATAATACTTTAAGATGCGGGTCTTTAAGCATACGCTCATTCCATTGTTTAGGTGTACTACCTGCATTGAAAAGAAATCTTGCAGGATGAATCATTTCTACAGTTTCGCCTATTTCATAGGCACTCTCCAAAAATTTGTGATAAACTGGCGGTGCATACCCTTTATTATCTCCCAGAGTTTCATCTTGATATGGCGGATTTCCTATTACAAAATCAAATTTCATGATAATCTCCTTTTCGATGATTGTGTATTATATTTTACAGCACTTCATTTACTGTTTTTCAATGACTCATAAAGAATTGATTGATTACTTCCTCTCCAATCAAATATTCTACATTTTGGAGTTTTATTGTTTTTCTGCTCTATCGTGCCATCATCATAGAACTCAAAAAGCGTGTACTGATGAATTTCTTCTATTGGCTCACCTAACGGAACTGTTCCTGTTAAACCATCCATCTGCCAGAGATTCCATGCAATGATATTTGCTACTTTTTTCAGCTCATCAACGGTTGCTTCTCTGTTCCATCTATCACAGAGATAATCAACAAAGGTCATTAGCAGATTGATTCTGCCGATCAAAAGATTATCGCCTTGATACTCATAGCCATATACACTCTGAAAGGCTCTCATCGTCCATTTTATCCATTCTTCCTCGTCATCTGCATTTTCATTAATCACTCTTAATTTCCTATCTAAAATGCCTATTCTATCTCTTATATGGACTATTTCACCAGTAGCAGCATCATATCTGGAAACAATGTAAGGAGCTTCACCGCAGGTGATTTCTAGCCGCTTTGAATCAACATATTCTTGCCATGTCTTATTTGGTGGAAATTCTATCTTCTCTTGAATTGTCTTCCATATTTTCTCATTTAAAACATTAAATACATCTTTCCTGCTAAACCATTTTTCATCGCAATAATTATTCATTTTATTACAAATCCATGCAGGCGTGAACACCTCTGCATAACTTCTTGTACGTTCTTGTTGTCGTTCCATTGCTTTCATAATCCTTGGCTGTAACATAATAGGATTAAGACCTATCAACGCTTCAACTGTTATTTGTCTATCATCTGCATATTGTTCTCCAAACTCTTTATAACTGCTTGTTGCCCAAATAATATTCTTTTTAGTTGTTTTATCCTTCAGCAAAATATTAAGTGTCGTTCGCACTGGAAAAGATTGTAGTTGAATCAACTCTTTCAAAGCATCCATCCTTTCATAGACCCAATTATATGGATATTATACGTTGATTCTCACTTAAATGCAACACAAAACAATATAAAACCAAACGCATCGGAAAACATATTCCGGGCAACGTTCTTTTCCTGCAGCAATTCTAGACTCTTCCTTTCCGCAGATATCCATACCATTGCTGGCACCAACTTGTGGTTCACTACACTTGGCGGTAAATACCCGTGACTGGACTTTTACCAGTACGATTAGTGCCATACTCGGCACACAAAATGAACCGCAGTTTTGTTTTCTGCCGCGACTCATATACCCGCTCCATCCTTTTCCCATCATGCCGTTTTCACCCTTCACGGCCAATCCCATTTCCACAACATCCCTACGTCACCCGACGACGTTCCACTCCACGTCCACGATTTTATTATTCCTAGCCGCCTTCACCGCCTTGGAAATGCAGTAAATCAAATAGAAGTTCTGAATGCCGCCAACAATCAACGTAATTCCGACCAGAACCATCAACGCCAACATGCAACAGTTCATCACGATTGCCCCTAAACGAAATTGTTTCCATGCTTTCTTCATCGCGTCTGCCATATTTTCAATCCTTTTTCCACATTAAAAAAAGACAATCTGCTATGACTGTCTTTCTTCCTAAAAACCCAAAAGCAGCGAACTGTTTTTCCATAGAAAACTTAGTTCACTGCTTTATTGTTGTTATTAAGTTACTACAATTATACTAATATAGGCTCCCGCTTTTTAATAACAGTCTCTACTTCATCAATCGTCTTTTCCACACACTCCGCTATCTGCTCTAATGTATAGCCTTTTTTATGCATATTCATAATTACGCCCGCTATGGCATTATCTGTTGCTTCTTCTCTAATTCCCTGCGACAAGTTACACATGGCACTCACATCCTCTCTTATTTTATCATCTAAAGGAATACTGTACTTCGTTTTAATAATTCCCAATTTTTCATCAACATTCAATTTCATTGAAAGCAGCGTACTCAGCAGGTGGTGCAGTTCATACCTCTCATCATGCTCTGGAAGCTCATTTGATATACCTATCAAAACAATATTTAATAAGTCAAGCCTGCCCTTCCACGGATAAAAGCCAAGTAGATCATCTTTCGCAAGATGCACATAGGCCATGCCGTTTTCGCCTTTCAAGGCCTATCTCATTTCCATGACATCCCTACATCACCCGACGACGTTCCACTCTACGTCCACGATTTTATTATTCCTCACCGCCTTCACCGCCTTGGAAATGCAATAAATCAAATAGAAGTTCTGAATGCCGCCGACAATCAACGTAATTCCGACCAGAACCATCAACGCCGCCGCGCCCTCAAATGGATTCATTAACAAAAACATCGCGAATACCATGTCGATTATTCCCAAAATCAGTACCGCCACCCAATTTCCAAGCCCAGTCCTGCGCATTTCCACGGATACCTGAATATTCAAAATACTGCCGATGATGATATACAGCCCGGCCGCAATTGGAAGAAGCACCATGGCCCCCTGCGGATGCAGGAGTAACAAGATTCCCGCCAAAACGCCGCAGATGCCGAGTGACAAATCATAACGGAAAAAGAGTCCCGCCAGTCCCAGCTTGAAATAACGCACCAGCTCATATACGCCCATCGCGATACACAAAATGCCCAAGACGATGCACACCGTCAAGGCGGAAATCCCCGGCCAAATTACCATCAAAAGTCCCAGTGCGAGCATACAGCAGTTTACCACGATTGCCCCTACACGAAATTGTTTCCATACTTCCTTCATCACGTTCGCCTCCCATTGTGAATTTATTTTTATGATACCGACTTTTTGCAAGATGCCTTTTTCATGTTCTTTAAATTTCAAGATACATCCTGCTTTCTAAGGGACTGTCGCCTGACGGCGACACCACCATGAATAAAAGTCCCCATCCAATGTCTATGTTATTGCGGATGCAAGCATCCCCCATAACATAGCCGCTGTCCGGGACTTTTATAGTAAGTATAGTATATCCCCAATGGCAGGCGAATTCTACGGTAAAACGAACACATATGCCCAATTTTTGTGCAAAATCAAAGATTTGCCCAAACTACGAATGATTTATCTACAAAATACTGTTAGAAATCCAGCCAAGTGACATTCCGGACTGAACGGTAACCGATATTTCCCTGCTCTGCTCCGTCCTCCGCATAGGCAACCGCGGTCAGCTCTCCCGGTTGGTATGTTGTCTCAAAACATACCTGACACTCGGAAACCTTTTTTCTGCCAATCGACATGCCGTTTAAATAAAGCTCCACCTCTTTTGCATCCGCATACACGATGATTTCGACCCGCTTCCCCTCGCATCCTTCCCACGACCAAGAATGCACGGCATCCGAATACTACCATGCGCTGATGGTATGATTTTCCTCCGCGTGCGTGACCGGTTCCACTCCGATGTATGGTGCCTTCGAGAGTCCATATGCCGCCTTGTTCAGCCAGACTTCCGGCCTTGGATTTCCCAAAATGTCAATCACGCCGCTATTTGCCAATAAAAACGGATACACCTTGTCCGGCGTTCCAATACTGTCATAACAAAACGCGCCAATTCCCTGCGGCATTATAAATACCCTTGTTATCGGTTCATCGTTCTCTGTTGCAAGGCCGCTTGCGATGGCGGTCTGTCCCGCCGTGCCCCCTACACGCTCAGTAATGTTTACTGCGAGGCCGTGGACAATTGCCGAACCCCATCCGAACTGGGAAAAATCATAAATAAAATGTACGGCGATTATGTCCGGCACGTACATGAATGCAAACAAATCGGCACGCTTTCCGCTATAGCCGGTTATTCCCCCTATTACCTTTCAAAGCTCTTTAAAAGAGAAACGTGAATGACAATCAATCATTATATCAAGAAAATGCGAATCGAACATGCCAAGGTGCTCCTCTGTTCACAGCAAGCCACCATCCAGCAGATTAACGAGCAACTCCATTTTTGTTCAAGCAGTCATTTTGCGGAAGCATTTTATAAGCAGGTGGGGATGACGCCGCGCGAATATCGGAAGAAATATAGGTAAAAGATTCGTTCTATGATGAAAAACCGGTTTGTCCAGCTTTATCAGAAAAACATGAAGATTCTACAAACTGCCGAACAGTTTCTCTACAAACTGCCGAATGATATCTCTTCAAACCGCCGAACAATTACTCTACAAACTGCCGATTAATTTCGCTATAAACTGCCGAACAAATTCTTTACAAACTGCCGAATGCATGATATTATAAATAATGTAAACACTAACTTTATCCTTATATTTCGAGGTATATGACAATGCCAAACTATATTCAACGCATTACGGACAAAGTATTAAGAGAACGACTGGAAGAAAAGGGTGCCATCCTTCTGGAAGGCGCAAAATGGTGCGGAAAAACCACCACTGCAGCCCAACAAGCCAAAAGTATCATCTATATGCAGGAACCGAAAAATAGGCAGCAAAATATTGCCATGGCACAGCTTAACCCAAGCATTTTGCTACAAGGCGAAACTCCACGGCTGATTGACGAATGGCAACTGGCTCCCTCGCTTTGGGACGCGGTTCGTTTCGAGGTGGATCAGCGCAACGAATGGGGACAGTTTATCCTTACCGGTTCCACCACTCCCGTGCAGCGTGATGAAATTTTCCACTCGGGAACCGGACGAATCGCCCGTATCGTCATGCGCACGATGAGCCTTTTAGAATCCGGTGAATCCAACGGGGAAGTTTCTTTGGAAAAACTATTTACCGGGGACACGGACATTGCCACCATCAACAATCTGGACTTGCCGGATTTGGCGTTCCTTGTCTGCCGTGGTGGATGGCCACGGGCAATCAATCAGTCAAAGCGCGTGGCATTGCGCCAGGCATTTGATTATGTTGACGCGGTGGCCGAGGCGGATTTAAACAGCTTTGACGGGATTGAACGGGATTCGGAACGAATTCGCAGACTGATGCGCTCATACTCCAGAAATATATCCTCGCAAGCCAGGTTAAGCAAAATACGCCAAGACATGATTGCCAATGACGTGGACGGCCTAAGTACGGACACGATATATGCTTATATCAATGCATTAAAAAACATTTTCGTCATCGAAGAGTTGGGGGCATGGAATCCAAACCTGCGCTCGAAAACCTCCATACGGACATCCAATACCCTGCATTTTGTCGATCCGTCCATCGCGACCGCCTCACTCGGTATCTCGCCGGATGATTTGATAAATGATTTATCAACGTTCGGATTGCTTTTCGAAAGCATGTGCATTCGCGACTTGAGAATTTATGCAGACTATCTGGACGGGAAGGTATACCACTACCGTGACCAAAGCGGACTGGAATGTGACGCGGTCATTCACTTGCGAAATGGGAAATATGGGCTGATTGAAGTGAAATTAGGCGGAGACTATTTGGTGGAAGAGGGTGCGAAAAACCTAAAAAAACTAAGCAGCCAGCTTGATACGACAAAAATGAAAAATCCATCCTTCCTGATGGTTCTAACCGGCACTGGAAACTATGCATTCAAGAGGGAGGACGGGGTACTCGTCGTGCCAGTTGGATGCCTGGGGATTTAAATTTCCTTCGGAGTTGACGAAAGAACCTAACAAATCTTAACGTCGAGGAACAGATGGGCACACCATTCCCGTTCATAGAACCTAATTGTTGTTGGATTATAGTTGTTGTCTAATAATAGTTTCCTTAATCCATTGGTAATCTCTTCAAATGTCATGATGTTCCTCCTTTCTGACTTCCTCATGACATAAGAATAGCAGAAAAGCAAAGCGATTATCAGACTTATAATGTACGATTTTTTCCAGCATACTTAGGGGTTAGGGCAGTTTATTATGCCGAGTTATTTCTTCGTAAGCGTTTATTTTACAGAATTTTTCAGGATTAACTCCTCATAACACTTTTCTCGGCATAAGGGGGATTATGTGGATATCAGCATAATCCCCCTTGCGGCGTGCCTTCCTCCGTGTCAATGACCACCCCGTTTTCCATCACGCCGCTTTTCAGGTAACGCTTAATCAGTTGCACCACCCGCTCATCCTTTACGTTCTTCCGCAGAAGGCTGATAAGAATTTCGTGGTTGAGTGTGTCAAAGTATTTCGACAAGTCCAAGACTACCGCAAATGTATAGCCTTGCCCCGCGTACTCCTTCACTTTCAGTATTGCTTCTTTTGCGCTTCTGTTCGGACGGTAGCCATAACTGCCGTCTGCAAACAGCGGCTCATAGATTGGCACCAACTGTTGCGTTATTGCTTGTTGGAGCGTGCGGTCTATCACCGTTGGTATGCCAAGCTTTCGCACACCGCCATCCGGTTTCGGAATTTCAACGCGTCTCACTGGAGACGGAGTGTACTTCCCTTTGTAAATCCGGTCGGTCAACTCTTGTTGATGTTCCTTTAGGTACGGGAGTGCTTCCTTGATGGTCATGCCGTCAATCCCCGGCGCACCCTTGTTTGCCTTCACTCTCTTGTACGCTCTGCCAAGGTTGTCCTTATGCAGTATCGCTTCCAAGAGCTTCGGCTGTGCACTGTCTCTTTCTTTCCATATCCGATTGAATGACCTGGACACTTTCGCATACCCTTCATGTTCCGCATTATCTCTTTGCGAACAGCCATGGTTTTCCATGTTTTCTGTCATGGGTGGTCATTCCTCCTTTCCCGGTCATACTTAAGACTCCTACTGATTCGGCCCTTCGCCTCCCGGCTACTATGGCCTCTGCTGACTTCTGCGCGTTCAGCACTACTTTGGGTAGTGGTTACCTCTTTCGAGGCATTCCGCACAGACCTCCCCGGGTACCACACGTCTCTTTCCCTCCATTCGTCTGCCGCATCTACCACGCATGATTCCGTGTAGTTATCGGGCTTCGACTTGTGCGGCAGCCTTACCCTCATGCATAGCCTCGTATGCGGTTTCTGTTCGTCAGACCAGAGGTTTGCCCTCCGGGTTAGTACTTTCCCCGAAATCCGGCTTCCTTCAGATTCCACCTCACGATGGACACCCTTGCCTTCGGCTGTATCCTTCCCACTACCGGGCGGATTCCAGACTTTCACTGGTTAGAAACGTGCGCCGCCGGGCGCACCGCATAACGGACGTTCCCGCTATAACCGTCGGGAACGCCCAAAAAACTCAGACAAAAGCTGCGTAAGGTAACAAAGCGTTTCGCTTGCGAAACTCTCGCGCCGGAGCGCGGCTGCGCCAGCAGCCATTTTCCTTATGCGCGAAGTGCGCATCCCCCGGAGGGTTTTGTGTTATAGGGAACGAAGTTTCCTATAACACAACGAATAGTCTGCGTAACAGACGGGTCTGTGGTCTGCTGTCCTGAATAGTTACCAATCTCAAAGCACTTTATAGCTTCCCTTCGCATTCGCGAACGGTCCGGGAATGGTGCGCAAGCCCCGGTGTTCCCCGTGATAATCCTCGTTGAACACAATATCCGTCCCGTCCGGATTTTCAAAACGCTGTTCCGGCTCAAAGGCTTCTCCCAATGTGTCGGAATTGACAATTCCCGTACCGAAGTCTCCAAGGAATTCATACGCATTGGTATTTAACGTGTAATTCCCGTCTTCTTCCACAAGTTCCAACGTCACCTTGTTTTCTTCGTCCACCAGCTTGTGCTCTTCCCGGTTCCATGCGAGCGCGCCGTTAAAATACGCGTTACCGTCAATCCACACCGGCAAATGCTCGAAGTGCGCGTTCATCATCTCGAACATGTCGTACATGTCCACCCGTTTTCCGATTTTGAATTTCTCAATCCATTCCTCATAGGTGGGATATTCATCCCAGACGAAGTTGCCGCCCCTGTCATTTAACGTGGCGGAAAAGCCCATGCTTTCCGTCGGTTGCGGATCCGGGTCATACGGATACTTCTGGATAAACAAGTTATTGTACACCCGATTGTCCCCATGGAGGAACGACATAAATCCTGCCACTTCCGTGCGATGCGGAATATGGTACGGCGTGTAACGCGGCTCTTCTCTTCCATTCGCGTACATGTCCGTGCCGCCACCCACGACGGTGAACGCTCCGGCGAACAAGTTATGGACGCACGCGATTCCCTGCGTCGCCCAGCGGACGTTCGCCTTCGAAAGCAAAATATTATTATCAATCAATGTCGGCCCGTGGCTTACCTCCACGAAAATGTCCTGGCACATGCTATTCGCGTCGCGCTTGATAAACTCCGGTTCCTGATTATCATGCATCAGGTTCTGGGTAAACCGCGTCCCCTGCGCCTGCCAGTCCGTCCAAATTCCCATCGTACAGTGATGGATATGGTTCCTGCGGAAAACGACATCAATCGCGGCATGGAACTTGATTCCGCCCATCTCCGCCCCGGTCAACTGCTGCATGTTGTTAATGTGGTGAATGTGGTTGTCCTCAATCAGCGAGAACACGCATCCCATACGCCCCACGATACCGGCCTGCCCGCAGTCATGGATGTTACATCTGCGCACGATGTGGGATCCCACGGTTTCCTTCGTCCACCCGTCATACTGGGCGATGCAGACCGCGTCGCGCTCCATCTGGGTCGGGCTCTTCACATGCTTTCTGGTAAAATAATTGTCATTGCCTTTCTCCGTCTGATGATAATTTCCGAACGAAATGCCGCAGCATTTGCTGTTCGAAATATCACAGTCCTCGATAATCCAGCCTTTACTCCAATGCGCGCCAATCATCCCATCCTGAAACGCCGCCGGAGGCGCCCAGTTGGTGGCGGCCTTCTCCACCACAAAACCGCTCAGCGTGATAAAGCCCACGCCCTTCTTGGACGGCATGAAACAATTCCGGCGAACATTGATTTCCACCTTTTCCTGGTTCGGATCCTTACCCTGGAAATTTGCATAAATCGTCGTTGTCTTTTCCCCGACAACGGAAAACCACTTCAGGTTTGCATACTGCGGCTCCCACGACTTTTCGAAAGGCTTCCCTTCCACGCAGTCCTCGAGTGAAAGTGCCTCATACATCTGCCGGTCGTTTAAATATACCGCGCCCCGATGCATGTCGATGAGCTCGCCGGTCTCCTCATTCTTCGGAGTAAAATACCAGTCGCCTTCCACCGCCAGCGCGTACGGATTGTAGCCATTGAACACCCCGTTGTCCACTTCAATCATGTACGTGGTTTTCTCATATGGCTTCCACCCCTCGGCGACCTCGGCACCGCTGATGGTCGCGCCGAGCGGCTCCACGCTGCGATATATGATACGGGCGTCTTCCGTTCCGGCATTCACCGGATCCACGTACTCACGGTAGACTCCGGGATATACCAAGACCTCGTCCCCCGCCCTGGCGACCCTTGCCGCGTCATTGATATGTTTAAACGGTCTCTCCTTGCTCCCGTCACCCTGACGGGCCGCTTTTGCATTTACATAAAAAATCATAATAACCTCCTTACTATGAACACTTAGCGAGGTTTCACACGAGCTTAGTGTGAATGTAGTTACCTGCAACTTGGCGAGGTCTCTTCGAGCCTAGTGCAGCGTAACTTCCTCTTGTTACACGTTACTCTTTTACTTCACATGCAGCCATTCCCCCGCCCCGCCTAGCGAGTACGCCCGTGGAAAATGCTGCCGCCTCGCATAATGCGCGGCTTCGTCCGCCTGCGTTCCATATTCACACAAAAATGCCAGAAACGTCTCTTTCGGCTGCTCTTCCAGCCATTCCTCGACCTCGTCCATATTCATATACAACACTTGTTCTTGGGAAATCCCCTCCGGCAAACCACCCTGCTGCGGTTTTGATTGGCCATATGCGACAATTTCAGCTTTTCCTCGCTCCGATTGGCCGTCCC
>CATLEQ010000111.1 GCA_949915905.1 uncultured Lachnospiraceae bacterium
CATATTTCAACACTGTCAGCGGATGTCACAGCCTGCATAAAAAGTAAAGTGACCGATTGGATGAACTCTCAGGCCGCATTTATACAGGAGTTGTTTAGAAATATCTGCTGGGAAAGTTGAGTAAATAATATATCTTTCATTGACCTTTAACTGATATTTTTTAATAAAATAATCAAATGATTTATGATTTTTATAACCGGACGATTTCACCTCCAGCGGACAAAGCCTTCTGTTTTTCACCAGCAAAAAATCAATTTCATATTTTTTCTCGGTCTGCGCTTGCTCCGACCGATAAGCATATTCATGAAAAAACAAGCCATATCCCCTGCATGCCAGCATTTGTGCCACCATATTTTCCAAAATCATTCCTTGGTTTATGCCCAGCCGGTCGAAAATAATGGACTTATAAAGATCTTCATCCGTGCTGCCACCGTTTTGTATGATTTTTGTAATTAAAAGTCCCGTGTCGCCCATATAAAGTTTAAAGTTACTCCGGTCGGCAAACAATTCCAATGCCACTTCCGGTGCCGTCACGTTCACACATACATTTCCCATTTGTGACTCCGCCACAAAATCAACTGCTTCCACATAATTCCGATAACGGGCGTTCTTGTCTATCAAAGACAACCTGAAACGTGCATTCCGATTCGTCAATTGCTCCGGAATTGTTTTAAAAATCACGGACGCTTTTTCATGATTACTGTCGTCATATTTCTTCAAATCGTCCTCGTACAAAGAAAGAATATTCCGTTTCACAAAATCAATTTCCTTGAAGCTTCGTCCCTCCACAAAAGAGCGCACCGCTTGCGGCATCCCTCCCACCGCCATATAGGTTCGAAAGGACTGCATGATCTTTTTGTGAATCGCATCACCAAGCGGTTTCTTTTTTTCAAAATTTTCACGCAATAACGAAACCGTCACCGTATCATTTTTCGCCCACAAAAACTCCTCAAAATCCATCGGATACATTTTTATCTTATATTCTTCGGAAGGAATCAAAATATCTTTTACATTTTTCTTAATCGTAATCAAGGAACCGGTTTCTATATAATGATATCGCCCATCCTTCACTAAATATTTGATGGCCTGACGCGCAACGGGAAACAATTGCACTTCGTCAAAAATAATGACCGAGTTCCCCCGCTTTAGTTCTTTTCCTTTCAACAAAAACAAATTCCGAAAAAAGGTATCCAAATCCCCCATATTTTCCTCGAAATTTGTAAGAACGTCCTTTCGCTCCTGCGCAAAGTCCAAAATGAGATAGGACGCATACTCATTTTTGGCGAATTCCTCCACTATGGTACTTTTCCCGATACGTCTCGCTCCTTCTACCATCAAGGCGCTTTCCCCGTGGGACGCACGTTTCCATTCCAGCATTTCCTGATAAATCTTCCTTTTGAAAATCATATAGGGGACCTCCAATCATCCGCGACACGGCAAGTTTCCTTATGCGACTGTGCGCATCCTCGTATATTGAGGGGCAAATGCTTTTGCCCCTCAATATATCATATCCCCTTTTCCCGAAAATATCAAATGTTTTTCACTGATTTTTCACGAAATAGCAAAATGTTTTTCTTCGATTTTACACGAAACAGCGAAATCTTTTCTCCCGTTTTTTCACGAAATAACAAAATCTTTTATGGTTAGTTTACCCCAAAAGTCATAAGATTACTTTTAATGCCTGGTTGATGAGTGAATGGTTCAATTGATTGATAAACGTGGCAACGGTTTCATCACTTTCCACCATTCCGCCTTCTATCCAATCCATTACCACCGCGGTATCTCCTTGTGTGATGAAATCATACAACCACACTCTTTTTACCCCGTCCAGCCCGGGCAGCATACGGCCTATCATATCGCCATTGCCGTCATACCACTTCTTTAAAATATCCTTTATGTAACGGGGGTCACCATGGTCAGAAGCCAGCAGAAGGTATTTATCTCCATTTGCACGAATTGCCTTTAATATATAGACAATGCCGTTCTTAAAATCATACCCATCCGGACATACCACATCAAACGCGCTTCGCGCCAGCGGACTCTGCGAGTCCGTCAAGGTATGATTGGCGGCCTTTTCAATAAACAGATTCATTTCGAACGCCAAATCTGACTCAATTTGATCCAGCAGATCCCATACGTCAAGATAATACTTATAGAATGTCGTCCGGTTAATCCCCGATTCCTCACAAATTTTTGTCACGGTTATTTTACTGACGGGTTTCTCCTTCAACAACGCAAAAAAACTTTGCTTGATTATCTGTTTTGTCAATTTTGTTCTTTGATTCATATCATACCTCGACAAATCCATCAAAAGTGTTGACAATTGGCACAAATTCTGTGGTTTAACGGGGATGCACGGACGGTGGCAAGGGAAATTACTGCATCCGGTGGTGAGGCGGTTCCGGTGTTTGGAGACGTGGCCAAAAAGGATGATGCAAAACGCCTGGTAGATACCGCGATTGAAACATGGGGACGTGTTGACATCATCGTAAATAATGCATCCTCCAACTGGACCGGCAACATTTTGGAGATGGATCCGGATATTTGGGATACACAGATTGGCTCCAAGCTTTCCGGAAGCTTCTATCTCATGCATTATGCATTGCCTTACATGAAAGAACGGCACTTTGGCAGAATCATCAATACCGCGTCCGACGCAATACTAGGACTCACGGGTTATGCGGCGTATGGCGCGGCAAATGGTGGAATCACTATTTTTACGAAAGCCGCCGCTGCGGATTTGAAAGATACCAGTATCACGGTCAATGCCTACACACCTCTGGCAAGAACACGCTCATGGTACAATGCCCGTACCAACTATAGGTTGAAAGGAATCCCCGTGGACGTTGTTGAGGCCAATGCCCCGGAGGCAATGAAACGCACCGCCGAAGGAATGGTTCCGTTTCTTGCCTATCTTGCTTCGGAAAAAGGAGCCGATATCACCGGTAGGCTGTTCCACCTGGCTGCAGACGGTGAGCTTGGATTATGGAACGAGTATGCAATTACAAAAACAATCAAACAAGCGGACGGTTTCTGGACCATGGACGAACTTGACGCGCGCCTCAACAGCGAATTGTTGTCATAAATTCTGATTGACATGGAATGATAGCTTCATTATCACAAAATGGTATTTTTGTTTTGCCATAGATGAATTATAATATCAGTAAAAGTGCATAGGAGGATTTGTGTTAAATGGAGAGAGAACGGGTAAAGGAACTGGTGTCGCAGTTGACGTTGGAGGAGAAGGCCTCGCTTTGTTCAGGGGCGACGGATTGGCTGACGACGGCCATCGAACGATTGGGCATTCCGTCCGCGCAGATGAACGACGGGCCGCACGGGCTTCGGATGCCTTACGAGGAAGAAGGGAAAAAGGGCGATCGCCCGTCCGTCAGCCTTCCGGCAGAATGTGCCGCCGCGGCCAGTTTTGACAGAGACTTATTGTATCAATTAGGCGAAGTGCTAGGGCGGGAGTGCCAGGCCAGGGGCGTGCAGATGATACTCGGCCCCGGCGTAAACATGAAGCGCAGCCCCTTGTGCGGGCGAAATTTCGAATACCTCTCCGAGGATCCGCTGCTGGCGGGGGAATTGGGCGCGGCCTATGTAAATGGCGTACAAAGTCAGGGCGTGGGGGCCTGCGTGAAGCATTTTCTGGCCAACAACCAGGAAACAAGGCGGATGGTGTCGTCCTCCGAGGTGGACGAGCACACGATGCGGGAAATTTATATGCCGGCGTTTGAGACGGTCGTGAAAAAGGCACGGCCTTGGAGCATCATGGCTTCCTATAATAAGATTAACGGCACGTATGCCACGGAGTCCCGGAAGTTTCTGACCGACGTGCTGCGGGATGAATGGGGATTTGACGGCATGGTCGTCAGCGACTGGGGCGCGACCCACGACCGCGTGAAGGCGGTGGCTGCCGGGTGCGACCTGACGATGCCAAGTGCCACGCCATCTGACGGAAGAATCGTAGAGGCAGTAAAAGACGGCGTATTGCCCGAATCCTTGCTGGATGCGGCTGCGGAGAACGTGGTTGCTTTCGCCCTGCGCGGAAATGAGGCGAAAAAGTGCGGAAGCTTTGACTTCGAGGCGGACCACGCGGTGTGCGTCAAGGCGGCCGGGGAGTGCGCCGTACTCTTGAAAAATGACGGGAACGTGCTGCCAATCCAAAACGGCCGGTCGGTGGCCTTTATCGGTGAATTTGCCAAGGAGCCCAGATTCCAGGGCGGCGGCAGCTCGCACATCGTAACGGAGCACGCGGTTTCCCCGTGGGACGCGGCGCAGAAAGGCATTGGGGAAAACGTGTCCGATGCGGGACGAGCTGCCTCGAACGCCATGCGCAAGTTGACCTTCGCGAGAGGCTACGACGGGGTCGAGGTCAATGAGGACTTGCAGGCGGAGGCCGTGGAGGCGGCGAAGAATGCCGACGTGGCGGTCTTGTTCGTGGGACTGCCCAACATGATGGAGACGGAAGGCATTGACCGTACCCACATGGCGATTCCAAAAAGCCATAACACGCTGGTTTCCGCGGTGGCGGCGGCACAACCCAACACGGTAGTCGTGCTGTTTAACGGAAGCCCGGTTGAGATGCCCTGGGTGAACGAGATTCCGGCGATTCTGGAAATGTATTTGCCCGGCGAGGGCGCGGGCGAGGCGGTAAACGGCATTTTGTTCGGCGAGGTGAACCCGAGCGGGCATTTGCCGGAGACATTCCCGCTAAAGTTAGAAGACAACCCGTCCTACTTGTATTACATTGGCACTAAAAAGAAGGTGGAATACCGGGAGGGAAGCTTCATCGGTTATCGTTATTACACCAGTAAGAAACAAGGGGTGCTCTTCCCCTTTGGCCACGGGCTTTCCTATACCACGTTTTCCTATGACAATCTGACAGTGGACAAGGAGCGGTTTTGTGCGGACGACGAGGTGAAAGTGTCCGTGGACGTGAAAAATACGGGGAACCGGGCCGGAAAGGCCGTGGTACAGATTTACATAGGCATCAAGGACGTGCCGGACAATCCGAGACCGGTGCGCACGTTGGCCGAGTTTGCCAAGGTGGCATTGGAAGCGGGCGAGACGAAGACGGTGGAATTTTCGTTAAACAAAAGGGCGTTCGCCTATTGGAACGAAGAGGCGGGCTGCTACCATCTGGCGGGCGGCACCTATGAGATCCAGGTCGGACTTTCTGCCGAGGAAATCGTGCTGTCAAAGGAAATCGTTGCCGAGGAAGAGCCGCTTGACATCAAAGTCGTGTTTGACATGATGTCGTTGGTGGGCGACATGGTGAAGCATCCGGCGGGCAAAGAATTCTTCGAAAGCCACATGGACGACATCATTGACGGCGTCATCGCCTCGGGCATCGCGGCACACGTGGCCGGGGACGCGATTGAAAAGATGCCCCGCGAGCAGATGCGCGGCATGGCGACGGGAATGTATGGCCAGTCGATACAGACGCTGTGCATGTTCCTGCCAAACGTGCAGGATTTTGAGTGGGTACAGCTGATAAACAAGTTAAACGGGCAGTAAGCAGCAAGGTGCAAGCTACTATCGCGGCCACAGGCCGTGAATAGTAACGGGTGCGAAACAATAAAGGCGTTACATTCTTGGCAGAAATGTCAGAATGTAACGCCTTGTGATTTTTAGAAGCTTAAGCAGTCATATCGCCGTCTCCGCTACGGTCTCGGCACTAAGCGAACGTGATGGTCGTCCCGCATTTTCCCTCCAACGCCTCCATCGCCTTGTCAAGACTGGTGATGATTGCCTTTTTGTCAGGGTAGCAACGGACGAATTTCATGGCGGCTTCCACCTTCGGAAGCATCGTCCCCGCCTGGAACTGTCCTTCTTCGATATATTTTGCGCCTTCCTTCAAGCTCATGGAGCTCAAATTCTTTTGCTCCGGCGTATTCCAATTCAGTGCCACGTTCTCCACTTCCGTCAAAATCAGCAAAACGTCCGCGTTCAAATTCTCGGCCAGCAATTCCGCCGCATAATCCTTATCAATCACTGCCGCCACGCCTTCCAAGGTTCCGTCCATGTTTTCAACGACCGGGATTCCTCCGCCTCCGCACGAAATCACGATTTTCGAACCCCACATCGCCTTGATGGCATCCAACTCCACAATGCGCTGCGGAGCCGGGGAAGCGACCAGCCGCCTCCACCCTTTATTGCCATATTCGCGCATCGGGAATCCTTTTTCCGCCTGCATGACTTTCGCCTCTTCCTCCGTATAGGAAGCACCAATCGGCTTAATCGGGTTGGCGAATGCCGGGTCATTTTTATCCACGATGACCTGCGTCGCCACCGTCAGCACCGGAATGTTTTTCCCTCTGGCACTCATCGCGTACTTCAATGCCTGCTGCAAATGATATCCGATGTACCCCTGGCTCATCGCCCCGCACACGTCGAACGGCATCGCCGGGGTCACGTCGCTCGCCTCCTCGCTCGCCAGCAAAATGTCGCCGACCTGCGGTCCGTTCCCGTGCACGATGGCAATTTCATACCCTTTACAGCTGATGTCCGCCAGATGCTCGCACGTTTTCTTTACCACTTTAAGCTGCGCCTCCGCCGTCGGATGATTTCCCTTGGGCTGCAGGGACTTGCCGCCCAAGGCGATTACTACTTTCTCCATTTATCCATTCCTCCCTTTTTGTCACCTTATTTCAAACCGCGCCACACAGTATTCTTCGGCCAACTGTATAAATTCCTTCGCCACAGCAACCTGCCTCTCGGATTCTTCCCGACTGGCAATATAGAAATCATCATAATCACTCGCATGACGAATTTCTTCAGCCTCACCTATTTTTCTCCCCATTTCTCTAGGGAAAATCTCAGTTTTAACATAATCCTTATTAAAATTTCCGATGGCATCCTTATGGCGTTTATACGCTTTACCGCTCAACGCATGAACGGCATTGATGGCATGAAAAATAGCATAATAAGCTCGATTATTTGCGCCCTTATATTCCCCCGCTTCCAACAGTATTTTTGCAGATTTCAAATCAGCTTTGGCAGTCTGAAGCCGATAGAGCACAAGATCCTTTCTCGTTCCAATATCCTCTTTAGGATGCTCCATACAAAACCACCCCTTCTTTATTAACATTTGCATAGAACGGATAATTAACTGCCCATTTTCTAAAGTGGTTTTCGCTTTTGACTATAGGCTTTATATCAAGGTCATTATCCAGATTAAAATCATAAGTCATATATGAAAGCTGTTGGCCGTATGCCTTTAAATCCATATCAGACATATCAAGCAATATCATAATATCTACATCTGAATCCGGGCTGAAATCGCCTCTGGCATAGGAACCGTACAAAATTATCTTGCGCAAATGCTCGCCATATATCTTCTTAATTTCTGCAATATACTGTTCTATCAGACTTTGCATTGTTTGTGGCATAACCTTACCTCCGTACCGCCCATAATTTGAGCCATCACATCATCTCTTCTTTTTATGATACTTTCAGTATATCCCTTTCTATAGTATTTGTAAAGCATTTTGCTCCTGCGTTTGACACTTTATCGTTCCATAAATAGCTGGTAGCCCTTATGGTTACTGGTATTTTTTTGTCAATATTTGTATTTTTCTGCATGTGGTGTCTTATGTTGTATTCGATTTTGTGGTATACTGGTGGCAAGGAGGACAAAGCGCATGTATTTGGTTGCGGAAGAGCGCACAAACGAACAGAGGGCTTCCAGGAACGCCTCCGTCACGATAGACCTCACGTCAACCATGGGCACGAAGGAGGACAACCTCAAGAACATCGGCTATGCCGTGTTGAAAGAACTATACAAACAACTGGAGCTCGACAGGTTCTGGAGAAACGTGCGGAAAAAGACCTCCGTCAAGTATGACCTCGAGGCAGTCTTCCGGCTCCTGGTCCTTTCCCGCATCCTATATCCGGGTTCCAAGATGGACACCTTCAATAAAAAAGACATTTATTTTGAAAAAATGGAGGGCTTCGCCTTAAAGGACGTCTACAAGGCGTTAGACCTGTTTGACCGGTACGACGCGGAACTACAGAAATGGATTTATGAACGTTCCTCCGCCATTTGCGAAAGGGACACGTCCATATCCTACTTCGACTGCACGAATTACTACTTTGACATAGGGCGACCCGACATGGACACCTTCGACGACGACGGCCGACCCGTTGACAAAAAGGGAAAACCGACAGAAGTAAAGTACCGCAAGCGCGGGACGGGTACGTGTACGGGCAGTCCGTACGCGGGGCGGATGCCGAATTCAAGGCCTGGGTTCTGGGCGGCGGCTACAAAACGGAGAAGCTGAAGGATGACGACGGCAACGAGGTCAAGTTCACGCACAAGTCCCGCATCCATCCCAAAACGATCCAGGTAAACGTGACCGTCCCGGGGCAAAAGAAAAAGAAGAAGAAATCCGTCTCCATTGACCAGAAGCAGATGGCTTATTATTCCGAAAAGTATGCAAAAAAACAAAAGCACGACCGCGACGTCATGGTTGCAAGGGCAAAGGACCTGATTTCCCATCCGAAAAAGTATGACAAGGTGACGGCCGCCGGCTCCGGCGCCTACGTGCGAAACATCGCATTTGACAAATCCACCGGCGAGATCGTTGACGGGCGGGAGTTGACGCTGGATGAAGAAAAGATTGCGGAAGAGGCAAAATATGACGGGTACTATTCCATCGTCACCAGCGAGCTGAAAATGAGCGACCATGAGATTCGGGACACTTACCGGGGACTTGCCCGTATCGAGGAAACCTTCAAGATTTCCAAGACCGAGTTTGAGTCCAGGCCGGTTTTCGTCTGGACAAACGCCCACATAGAGGGACATTTCGCCACGTGCTTTACCGCGCTTGTGCTCATCCGCCTTTTGCAGACAAAACTTGGGAGCAAGTATCCGATTGGAAAGACGATTACGTCCTTGAGGAAGTACAACTGCACGCAGATTGACAACACCTTGTACCAGTTTGTTTATTATGACGAGATTCTTGAAGAATGCGGAAAGATATTTGACATGGAATTAAACAACAAGTACCGCACCAGGGAACAAATCTGCAGGCTGTTAAAATATTAAAAAATTTTTTTCATTTTATTCAAATCCATCCAATATACCACATGCAGACAAAACACGGGAAGCCTTGATTTTACTGGCTTCCCGCTGGTTTTAGTGTCAAACTTGAGATATTATATCGGAATCATTTCATTTGTCAAGAGATAATTTATCCATATGTATATTATGTTGGACATGTTTTTTACGATATTCAGAGGGAGAGGCTTGAAATGTCCTCTGGAAAACTTTATAAAAGTGGGTTCGGTTTGTAAACCCCATGGAAGTTGCGATGTCAGAAATTGACAAATTACTGCTGGTTAAAAGTTCAGCAGTTTTTTTCATGCAGAAAGTCATGCCGTAGTCGTAAATGGACAGTCCCGTATATTTTTTTACGATATTGTTTAAATAGACACCTGAATAGTGGAGCAAAGAAGCTAATTCCTGGCGGGAAATTCTTCCGTTGGTTCGTATCATGGCATCCGTGACCATATCATAGATTTTGTTTTCAGCATCCGTTCCAATTTGCATGGGGGTTGTTGTATAGTTTTCCGACGAATTAAGATAACGGAAAAATTTACAGAATAGCTCCATGATTACGGAGGAGGAGCCAATACTTGGAGTCAATGATTCGGTTGTAATCCTCTCAAAAATATTATGGACGTTCCTGATAATCCATGGATTATCCTTCACGGGTATAAAATCGATATAATTCTTCGTATCATTTCCATGTTCATATAGATTTGCGACAAGGAATTCTTCCAGGAGGGTCGGTGGATGTTCTTTTTCTATTTTAAAATAATTGAAGGTCAGGTTTCTGTATAGCTCATGGATGAAGGAGTCAGAGAGGTGCAGAAAGACAGCACGGAAGTCGGTAGAATATTCTTCCGTATGCTGAACCTTTTTGTTTAAAAGGCAGCAGCTTCCGAGGGGATACAGATGCCTTTCGTTTTCTATATTTTGGTACAGTTCTCCTTCCAGAACAAAGAGCAACTCGTAATAGTCGTGATGATGCATGGAGTTTACCAGATATGGAGTGATTTCTTCCTTGCTCTGGGAAAAGTAAATTGAAAAGTCAGGAGATATGATAGTATTAAAATAGAAATTTTCACTATCCTCAGGGTGGAACGTCAAAAAATAAAGCTGAAATGGTGATTTCAA
>CATLEQ010000112.1 GCA_949915905.1 uncultured Lachnospiraceae bacterium
GAGTGAGTTACTTCGCAAAGCTAATCATTGACGATGCCCCCAGCGTTTCCCCGGATGACGTAAGGCCGAAGGGTTATGCCTCTTTCGTCTACTCCGAGGTGGACGGCAGCTTGTTGGAGAAGTTTTCAGATGCCGACTCCAACCGTGTATACCAGACCATTGACACGCTGCCGAAGTATTTCGGCGAGGCGTTCGTCGCCGTCGAGGACGAGCGTTTTTACCAGCACAAAGGCATCGACCCGCAAGGTATCGTGCGGGCGGGCGTGCGTACCGTTCTCTCCGGCTTTAAGAGACGCGAAGGTGCCAGTACGCTGACCCAGCAGTTGATTAAGAATAACGTGTTTCCCAACTTCCTCGAAGAGGACACGTTTATGGACAGTTTGAAACGTAAGCTGCAGGAACAAGTGCTCGCGCTTGACATCGAAAAGCAAATGAGCAAGGACGAGATTTTGGAAGCCTACATGAATACCGTGAACTTAGGGCAGGGATGCTACGGCGTACAAGCCGCCGCCCAGCGTTATTTCGGTAAGAATGCCGCGGATCTTTCTCTGTCCGAGGTGACGGTAATCGCCGGTATCACGCAGAATCCGACCGCTTACGACCCGACGGTCTATCCGGAGGACAACGCAGAGCGCCGGGAGACCGTTCTGACCAAGATGCTTCAGCAAGGTTACATCTCACAAGCGGAATATGACGAAGCCATGACGGATCCGGTGTATGAGCGGGTTCTGGTGTCCGCCCCCCCGGAGGAAACCCGCCCCTACAGTTGGTTTGTCGATTCCTTGTACACGCAGCTCCTCAGGGATTTGCAAGAGCGGAAAGGATACACTTATGTACAAGCCCAGGACTTGATATTCAGCGGCGGCCTGACCATTTATGCCACACAAAATCCCTGGGTTCAATGGATTTGCGATGAAGAAGTCAACAACCCGGTTAATTATTCTTCTTTTGGAACACAGTACGGGCTCGAGTTTGCCATGACCGTTTACTGGGCGGACGGAAGGGTGGAAAACTATAGCAAGGAAATGCTCAGCACGTATCGCGGGGATCAATACCTTGTGTTTTCCTCCCCCGAGGATGCCTACGCTGCAGTAAACGACTACAAGGCCTCGCTTGGGATCACGGAAAATGACAAGGTCGACGAAAGAATCGACATTACGCTGCAACCGCAGGCATCGGTCGTGGTCATGGATCAGCATAGCGGCAAGGTATTGGCCATCGTCGGTGGACGCGGGGAAAAGACCTCCAGTCTTTCCCTCGACCGTGCAACCGCCGTTTTGCGCCAACCGGGTTCTTGCTTTAAGGTACTTTCTACCTACGCCCCGGCCATTGACAGCTGCGGCTATACGCTGGCTACATCTGTTGACGACGACAAGCCCTTTACCTATGCCAACGGGCAAGACAAGGCCGTGAACTGGGACGGCCGCTATAGCGGTCCTACCACCGTGCGGCGAGGCATCGCCCACTCCATCAACGTCGTCACGCTAAAGGTTTTGACGGCGATTGGTCCGCAGACCGGTTATGACTACCTCCTGAACTTTGGTTTCACCTCGTTGGTCGAGATGGACGAAAACGGCTATACCGACATCCAACAGGCAACCGCGCTCGGCGGTATCACGAACGGTGTCACCAACCTGGAGTTGACGGCGGCCTATGCTTCGATTGCCAATGGCGGCGTTTACATCAAACCGATTTTATACACCCAGGTGCTTGACCACGACGGCAACGTATTGCTGGACAACTCAACTCCGGAATCACACCGCGTCATCAAGGAGACGACGGCCGCCCTGCTTACCAGCGCGATGGAGGACGTAATTAACGCTTCTTATGGGACAGGACACGAGGCGGCCCTCCCGAACATGGCGGAGGCCGGAAAAACCGGTACGACCGAGCACAGCATGGACCTCTGGCTGTCAGCTTACACCCCTTATTACACGACTACCGTGTGGGGCGGGTTTGACTCTAAAAAACCCATGGCCGACATTTACAGCCAGTCCTGGCACAAGACATTGTGGAAAAATATCATGACCCGCTTACATGCGGATCAGCCCTATACCGATTTCACGATGCCGGCCGGCATCCAGAGACAAAGCGTCTGCTCCAGGAGCGGCATGATTGCCGGTGAACACTGTGCCTCCTCCATAACGGAATACTTTGCCACCGGTACACTTCAATCACAGCGTTGTACCGTATGTGAGGAAGAGTGGCAGAAAGCAGAGGAAGAACGTATCAAGCAGGAGGAAGAGGAAGAACGGCGCAGGCTAGAGGAAGAGCAAAATAACCAGAACAATGAAGGCGGTAATGCCGGTGGCAATGAAGGCGGCAACACCGGCGGCGGCAATGAAGGCGGCAACTCAGGCGGTGGCAATGAAGGCGGCAACACCGGCGGCGGCAATGAAGGCGGCAACACCGGCGGTGCCACCCTGCCACCCTCGTAAAACATAAGAACAAAGAGTCCGGCTTGCCAACTCTCACGCTAAACGCAGTTACTTTAACGACATAAGGGGCTGTCTATTTCCCGACAGCCCCTTTTATCATCCTCTTTTTCTTGTCAAATTTTCCTGCACACGCTTATACAGTTCTTGTGCGGCATTATATCCCATCTGCTTCTGCCTATGGTTGACGGCCGCCGACTCCGTAATAATCGCCAGATTTCGTCCCGGACGAATCGGAATGCTATGGCACACCACGCGATTCCCCAGAAATTCCGTATATTTTTCTTCCAGTCCCAGTCGATCATATTCTTTATCGCGGCTCCAATCCTCCAACGTAATGACCAAATCAATGGACTGGCTCTCACGAATGCTTTGCACACCAAACATGGACCTTACATCCACGATGCCAATGCCCCGCAATTCAATAAAGTGCCGCGTAATATCCGGAGCCGAACCAATCAGCGTATCATCATTGATTTTTCGAATCTCCACGACATCATCCGTCACCAGACGGTGCCCCCTCTTTACCAGTTCCAGTGCCGCCTCGCTCTTGCCGATTCCGCTCTCGCCCATAATCAACACACCGACACCATACACGTCGACCAGCACCCCGTGAATAGAAATGCAAGGTGCCAATTTTTCATTCAGCCACCGAATCAGTTCCGCCGTAAATGCCGACGTGGCCGTCGCCGTCTGCAAGATGGGAATGTCCCGTTCTGTCGCCATGTCCAGAAGTTCCGGATCCGGCTGAAGCTCCCTGCTAAAAATAATACACGGAATCTTATGGGAAAGAAGCTCCGTATAAATCTGCAATTTCCGCTCTTTCTCCAACTGTTCCAGATACGTATATTCCACATATCCGATAATCTGAACACGTTCCTCGTCAAAATGCACGAAATAACCGGTCAGCTGCAACGCCGGACGATTGATGTCCGGTACTAAAATTTCCTTGTTTTCCAAATCCACCATCGGAGTCAGGTTCTTAAGCCCCATGCGCTCCGTCATCATGTTTAATTGTACCCCATGTCCCATTTGTCCTTATTCCTTTCTGCCATAAATTTTTCCAATAGTCTTATTGTCTGAAGAATTGATACACGGACTGTGCCGCTTTTTCGTTCATTCCGGGAATCTGCGCAAGCTTTTCCACCGTCGCCTCCTTAATCTCGTCCAAACTCGCGAACTGGCGCATCAGTGCCTTCCTGCGCGCCGGCCCGATACCGGGAATGTCATCTAGTATCGAATGTACTTGTCCCTTCCCCCGCAATTGCTTGTGAAATTCAATCGCGAAACGGTGTGCCTCGTCCTGAATCCGGGTAATCAAGCGAAACGCCTCCGAAGAATGGTCAATCGCAATGATTTCATTTTGATAATACAGTCCCCGCGTACGGTGGTGGTCATCCTTTACCATCCCGCATACCGGGATGTCGAGATGAAGCTCGTCCAGCACCTGAAGCGCGATATTGACCTGCCCGCGGCCACCATCCATCAAAATCAAATCCGGAAATATCGTAAAACCGCCCAGCTCCTTGCTCTCCTCGCGCTCCCGAAGCCCGTGCGTAAAACGCCTTGTCAGCACCTCCCGCATGCTTGCATAATCATCCGGCCCCTTGACTCCTTTGATTTTAAACTTACGGTAGTCGTTGCGCTTCGGCTTTCCCCTATCGTACACCACCATGGAACCGACCGACTCAAACCCATTCGTATTGGAAATGTCATAGGCCTCCATCCTTCGTATGTCCTTTAGTCCCAACAGCTTTTCCATTTCCTTTACCGCCCCGATTGTCCGCCCTTCCTCGCGTTTAAGCCGCTCTTTGTCCTTCGTCAGAACCATGCGCGCGTTGTCCGCCGCCAGTTCCACCAGCTTTTCTTTCGTACCTTTTTTCGGCACGCGGATGGACACTTTCGTCCCCCGCTTCGTGCCGAGCCACTCTTCTATCAGAGAAGCATCCTCCAATTCCGCCTGTACCATCAGCTCCGACGGGATAAATGGCGTTCCCGCATAATATTGCTTGATAAAGCTGTCCAAAACACTTCCTGCGGACTCCCCCTTTGTAATCCTCAAATAAAAATGCTCCCGGCCAATCAGCCTGCCACCGCGAATGAAAAACACTTGTACCACCGCGTCTTCCTCTTCCATCGCCGCCGCCAAAACGTCCCTGTCCTCCCCGCTGGAATCCGTGATTTTCTGCTTCTGCGCAATCTTTCTCACGCTTCCCAACAGTTCACGGTATTCGATTGCCTTCTCAAACTCCAGTGCCTCCGAAGCCTGGTTCATCTTCTCCTCAAGGTCTTTGAGCAATCCGTCAAAATTGCCATTTAAAAACCGCAGTACCTCGCCCACCGCTTTCGCATACTCCTCCTGGGAAATGTATCCCTGACACGGCGCGCTGCACTGGTGGATATGGTAATTCAAGCATGGCCGCTCATTTCCGATATCTCTCGGAAGATTCCGGTTGCAGGTACGGATACGGTAGAGCTTATGTAAAAGATCCAACGTGTCGCGTACCGCCTGGCTGCTCGTGTACGGCCCGAAATACTTACACTTATCCTTCTTCATCTCCCGTGCCAGCATGGCTCTCGGAAACGCCTCGTTCACCGTCACTTTGATAAACGGGTATGCCTTGTCATCCATCAGCATCGTATTATACTTGGGGCGGTGCTCCTTAATCAGATTGCACTCCAGCACCAGGGCTTCCAGTTCGGAGTCTGTCACAATATATTCAAACCGCCGGATATGCGTCACCATCTGCTCAATCTTAATGCCCTTGTTGCGGCTTGTCTGAAAATACTGCCGTACCCGATTTTTCAGACTGATGGCCTTTCCCACGTAAATAATCTGATCCTTCTCATCATGCATGATATACACGCCGGGTCTCTGGGGCAATTTCTTTAATTCTTCCTGAATGTCAAAACTTTGATTCTCCATTGTCATGAAAGGCAGGGGTGCCCAAAGGCTCTCCCTGCCCGCTTTCCTTTTCCATCAGTCTATTGCGCTTCATCCCGCGCGTTCCCGGCAACATCATCCTTTTCCACCGGTACGTCCTTTGCACCTTCGTCCGTCTTCGCCGGAACTTCCTTCATGGCAATTCTGCCTTCCTTCTTGGAATCCTGACCGGACTCGTCCGGTGCTTCAATTCCCTTTACTTCGCGGAAAATCTCCATGAACTCTTTTCCGGTGATGGTTTCCTTCTCAATCAAGAAGGCCGCAATCTTATCCAGTGCTTCCCGATTCTCGGTCAAAAGCCGCTTGGCCTCCTCATAGGCTGTCTTTAAGATTGCCATAACTTCGCTGTCAATCTCCGCGGCGGTCGCCTCTCCGCAGTTTGCCACCGGCCGGCCGTCCAGATATTTATGCTGGATGGACTCCAGGCCAATCAAGCCAAACTTTTCGGACATGCCATACTGCGTCACCATCGCCCTGGCAACCTTGGTCGCCCGCTCAATGTCATTGGAAGCTCCCGTCGTCACCGTCTCGAACACGATTTCCTCCGCCGCACGGCCTGCCAACAAACCTACCAGCATCGCCTCCAGCTCGCTCTTCGTATTGAGGTACTTCTCCTCCTCCGGTGTTTGCATCACATAACCCAAGGCTCCCATCGTCCTCGGAACGATCGTAATCTTCTGCACCGGCTCGGAATCCTTCTGCAACGCACTCACCAGCGCATGGCCGACCTCGTGGTAAGACACGATCCTTCTCTCTTCCTCGCTCATAATGCGGTCTTTCTTCTCCTTGCCGACCAGAACGACTTCTACCGCCTCAAACAAATCAGACTGGCTGACGACACCCCTGCCATGCTTCACGGCATTGATGGCCGCCTCATTAATCATATTTGCCAGATCGGAACCTACCGCGCCGGATGTTGCCAACGCGATTGCCTCCAAATCCACGCTTTCATCCATCTTCACGTCTTTGGAATGCACCTTCAACGTATCGACACGACCCTTCAAATCCGGCTTGTCCACGATGATGCGCCGGTCAAACCGCCCCGGACGCAAAAGTGCCGGATCCAAAATCTCCGGCCGGTTGGTCGCGGCCAATAATAACAAGCCGTTGTTCGTATCAAATCCATCCATCTCCGCCAAAAGCTGGTTCAACGTCTGCTCGCGCTCGTCATTTCCGCCCAGCGCGGTGTCACGCGACTTGCCAATGGCGTCAATCTCGTCGATAAATACGATACATGGAGCCATACGCTGTGCCTCCTTAAACAAATCACGCACACGGGAAGCTCCCACGCCGACATACATCTCTACAAACGCGGAACCGGACAGCGAAAAGAACGGCACCTTTGCCTCGCCTGCCACGGCTTTCGCCAAAAGCGTCTTACCGGTTCCCGGAGGTCCTACCAAAAGTGCCCCCTTGGGAAGCTTCGCGCCAATCCCGGTGTATTTGGACGGATTGTGCAAAAAGTCCACGACCTCCTGCAAGGACTCCTTTGCCTCGTCCTGCCCGGCCACGTCCTGGAACGTGACCCCGGTCTCCTTCTCCACGTACATCTTCGCATTGCTCTTGCCAAATCCCATCACGCCGCCCATACCGCCGCTTTTGGCCGCCTTGCGCATCATCACGCCGAACACGACGGCAATCGCAATCAGCGGTAAAAACATAATCAGGGTCTCCAAAAGAATCGCGGACATCGTGTCCGGCTGCTTCTCCACAAGCTCCACGCCGGCCTCGGTAAGGCGTTCAATCAGCCCGTCGTCGGCAAGAATATAGGTGGCATAATAATCCGGTGTCTCTTCTTCCGAAGCGTCCTGCCCAAACAGCCTTGGCATCCCGTATCCTCCAAACTGCGTCGTGCCCTCCTGCTCAGCCTCTTCTTCCTTGTCAGACTTCTTGTCCGTCCCTTCTTTCAGCTCTTCCTCGCTCTTCATCGTAATATAAAGGCGCGGAGACTCGTACCTGACTTTTTTCACCTCTCCCGCGTCAACCTTCTCCAAAAATTCACTGTAGGGAATCTCCTCCGGGCCTTGCCCCCCTGACATGGAATATAAGCTTATCACAATAAAAGCAACCAACAGCGTCATCGTAAGGACGATGCCCATGCTCTGCCGATTCCTTGGATTGTTGTTATCATTTTGGTTATTCATCTTTCTCCTCCTCAAATGCACTACCTAATATATTATAAAGATACGTTTTACATAAATCAATAAAAAGATTGTGAAAATATTGTAAACATACGTCATTTTATAGTATACTAATAACGAAAGAACAAAAGAATGGGAGAAACATGACATGAAAATTGGATTTGACAACGAAAAATACCTCACCATGCAATCAGAGCACATCCGCCAGCGCATTGACCAGTTTGATCACAAGCTCTATCTGGAATTTGGCGGCAAGCTTTTCGATGATTTTCACGCATCCCGTGTTCTGCCCGGTTTTGCCCCGGACAGTAAGCTGCGCATGCTGAAGCAACTGAGCGACCAGGCTGAAATTATCATCGTCATCAGTGCCCGTGACATTGAAAAGAATAAAATCCGCGGCGACTTAGGAATTACCTATGATTCCGACGTGCTGCGGCTTATGGATTCCTTCCGCGAAAACGGACTCTATGTCAGCAGCGTCTGCATCACGCAGTATTCCGGCCAGGAAAGCGCGGTGTTATTTAAAAACCGACTGGAGACGCTCGGCATCAAGGTATACCAGCATTATCACATTCCCGGCTATCCGGCCAACATCCCGCTTATCGTCAGCGACGATGGCTATGGGAAAAATGATTATATCGAGACGACCAGGCCGCTCGTCATCATCACGGCTCCGGGACCGGGAAGCGGAAAAATGGCCACCTGCCTCTCCCAACTATATCATGAGCATAAACGGGGGATCCATGCGGGATATGCCAAGTTTGAAACATTTCCCATCTGGAACCTGCCCCTAAAGCACCCGGTCAACCTGGCTTATGAGGCCGCCACTGCAGACTTAAACGACATTAATATGATTGACCCCTTCCATCTGGAGGCATACGGAAAAACGACCGTCAACTATAACCGTGACGTGGAAATTTTCCCCGTACTCAATACGATTTTTGAAAAAATATATGGGAAAAGCCCCTACAAGTCCCCTACCGACATGGGCGTAAACATGGCCGGGAACTGTATTTGCGACGATGACGTCTGCCGCAGTGCCTCTTGTCAGGAAATCATTCGCCGCTACTATGCATCCTTGGATTCCTTGTTAAAAGGGGAATGTACGGAAACCGAGACGCAGAAGCTGGAGCTTTTGATGAATCAGGCCGGGGTCTCCATCGCCGACCGCCACGTCGTGGCCGCGGCTTCAAAACGTGCCGAGGAAACCAACGTGCCCGCTGCCGCCATGGAACTTCCGGACGGCCGCATCTTGACCGGCAAAACGGGAAACCTGCTGGGAGCGTCCGCCGCCCTGTTGTTAATTGTATTGAAAGAACTGGCCGGACTCGACCACAACTTAAAGATCATTTCTCCTGAATCCATCGAGCCGATTCAGAAGCTAAAGGTAGAGTACCTTCGGAGCAAGAACCCGCGCCTGCACACCGACGAGGTCCTGATTGCCCTCTCGGCCAGCGCCGCGAACCGGGAAGATGCCCGGCTTGCACTAAAACAGCTTCCGAAACTGGCGGGGTGCCAGGCACACACCACGGTCATGCTGTCCGACGTGGACGTTAAAATCTTCAAACGACTGGGCGTACATTTGACTTGCGAGCCGGTTTATGAAAACGGACATATGTACCACTAAAAGATATAAAATGAGAACACCCTCGATGTATGGATCACATTTTTGCATCTATACATTAACTTTAATTTTTATCTTAAAAAACACCATGTCAACAACGAAACTTGCCGCTGACATGGTGATTTTTATTTTCCCGGGCAACAATTCAAACGCTTATGCCACAAGGTGCCTTCACTTGCCCCTTACCAATATCTTTCCAACATTTTTGCCGCCTCTTCCTGACTGACGGAAAACTCATCCATAAGTTGTTTTGCTACGGAAGCCATATCCTCGGTATATCGTTTACTGGCTTTGATAAATGCGCGAACAGAAGCCTCTGCCGTCGCATCCTTCAAACTATGAATGATATCCTGCAACTTGCTATTCTCATCCTGAAGCTTGCCGTTCTCGCTTTGAAGCTTGCCGTTCTCGCTTTGAAGCTCCATGCTTTCACCTTTCAGCCCGGCCACTTCATTTTGCAATTCGTCTTTTTCGTTTTTTAATCCATCCAACTCGTCTTGCATCTCGTCCATCATATACCGCACGGTATTGCGATCCAATTCGCGTAATTCCTCTGAAAACATCCCCATCACACTTTCAACATTCTGGCATATGGTGTAAATCTCTTCATACATACGCCGAAACTCTGGATAGCGTTCTATCAGGTCCAATATTTCTTCCGGCCGACTCACGCTAAAGAAAGATAAGCACGCCTCCAACTTGTTCTCTATAGTTCTATTTTGCATTCCCGCCTGAAAAATGTCAAGTGGGATGAAGACATATTCTTGCAAAAGATCAAGCTCCAACCCGGTACTAAATACTTGCTTCGAATAATGTAGCCATGTTTTGGGTAATTTATGAAATTCCTTGGGACTCTTTTCAAAAAAGACAATCGTATATACCTTATGAATGTCCCGATAACTAAATTTTTTCCCTTT
>CATLEQ010000113.1 GCA_949915905.1 uncultured Lachnospiraceae bacterium
ACAAGCAGTCTACCAGCGATGACGCGAACAAGGGCGACGATGCAAATGCGGGCGGTTCCGAAAAGAAGGTGCTCGCGGTAGTTCCGAAGTCGGCCGGAAATCCGTACAACGAAAGAGAAGTGGCGGGCTTTGAGGAAGTTGCCAAGGCCGCTGGTTACGAAGTAGTCGTGAAGTATCCGGAGCAGGCGACGGCGGACGCGCAGCAGAGCGTGATTCAGTCCCTGATTTCCCAGAACGTGGATGCCATCTGCCTTGCCGCGAATGACGAGAACGCGTTGCAGGCCTCGTTAGAGGACGCGATGGATGCCGGCATCAAGGTATGCTGCATGGATTCCAAGGTAAACGCGGCGAGCCGTGCGACGTTCGTAAACCAGGCCGGAACCAAGGAAATCGGCGAGACGTTGATGGAAGCCGTATACGACCTTACCGGTGGGGAAGGAAAATGGGCGATTCTTTCTGCGACTTCCCAGGCGGCAAACCAGAACGCATGGATTGACGCGATGAAGGAAATCATGAAGGACGAGAAATACTCCAAGCTGGAACTCGTGGAAGTTGCTTACGGCGATGATGAGCCGCAGAAGTCCACGGACCAGACGCAGGCCTTGCTTGAAAAGTATTCGGATTTGAAGGTTATCTGTGCACCGACCACCGTTGGTATCAACGCGGCTGCAAAGGTTCTCCAGGACAAGAATTCTTCCGTAAAATTGACCGGCCTTGGGTTGCCGTCCGAGATGGCGGAGTACATCGGTGAAGATGACGCGCATTCCTGCCCGTACATGTATCTGTGGAACCCGATCGACGTTGGCAAACTTGGCGCATATGTGTCCATCGCGTTGGTAGAAGGCGACATCACCGGTGCCGAGGGTGAGACGTTCACCGCCGGAGACTTGGGCGACTACACAATCGTGGACGCGGGCGACGGCGGAACGGAAATCATTCTTGGTGCTCCGTTCAAATTTGACCCGTCCAACATCGAGGAGTGGAAAGAGATTTACTAAAAGCATGACACAAAAGAGCCGCCGCGCGAAAGGTCTCGTGCGGCGGTTTTTCTGCAATAAGGGATTTTTCTTGTATTTATTAGACGTGGGAGCTATACTTAAAGAAGACGAAATGATATTTGTCGTGAGTATAATTGGAATAACGGGAGGTGCATTATGATTAGAAAAGGATTCAAGATGAAACTGTATCCGGGGATGGAAGCGGAGTACGAGAAGCGTCACAATGAGCTGTGGCCCGAGATGCAGGACATGATTCACGAGCATGGCGGGAAGAATTATTCCATCTACCTGGACAAGGAGACGTTGACGCTCTTTGGCTATATCGAGATTGAGGACGAGGAATTGTGGGCGAAGGGAGCCGACACGAAAATCAACCGCAAGTGGTGGGACTTCATGGCCGACATCATGGAGACGAATCCGGACAACAGCCCGGTAAGCGTGGACTTGCATCCGGTATTCCATCTGGATTGAAGTCTGTCCCGGGCCGGTCGGCGAAATGACCGGCTCGGGGTTACTTCCAGTTTTTCCGATAAACGAGCGGGGTACAGCCTTCGCGTGCTTTGAATAAATTAATAAAATGCGTCACGTTGTTCATGCCAATTTCAAACGTGATTTCACTTATGGGCAGGTCGGTATATTTCAACAGTTCTTTGGCGTAGGAAATGCGCGTCGTAATCAGGTATTCGTTGATGGTGATTCCCATGTATTTTTTAAATTCTTTCAAAATGTGGTAGCGGCTCCTATGGCACGTCCTTTCAAAATCCTCCAATGTGAGCCGTTGCCTGAAGTTCTTGTCAATTTCTTTGGCGACGTCCTTTACGTAATCCGGCATCAGGAACGTGTCCGCGCCGTTTGTCGCGGTTTCGACAAGAAGCTCGGTCAACAAGGAGTGGATTAAGTGCGAAGTGACGGTTTCCGTCGTCGAGTCCCTTTTTTGGTGGAGGGCGATGATCCGCCATAGCGTGCGCTCCCAGAGAAAGTTGTCGCGGCAATGCACGATGCGAAACTCGTCCTTCACAAATTCCTTGTAATACCCGAGAGAACTGTTTCCGTTGAAATGAATCCAGAGGAATTCCCAATCACTATCCTTTCCCGTGTAATATAGATGGTGTTGTTCGCAGTGGATGAAAAAGCAAGTCCCCTTTTCCAGAATATATTCTTTTTCCTCATATAGCAGGTACCCTTTCCCGGACAAAGTGTAAACGATTAAAAAGGAATCCAGGTTTTGCCGTTCGGAAAAATAGGGATGGCTGGTTTTGAAGTAACCGACTTCCTGCGTGTAAAAATACAAGGTCTTGGCAGTGCGGCTGGGAGTCAGGATTAATCGGATGGAGTCCTCGCTCCAATTATGTACGCCGCGCTCCAAAAGTTTTCGTTGTTCGTTCGGGTGACGTGTGGATGCCATGGGTATACCTCCTACAATGAGCACTTGGTGTCCGTTTTGTGGACACTTACGTGCGAATGTACGACAAGATTCTGTTATTTCCCGCCAATTTGTTTGGATGTATTTTCTATTTTACACGTGTATAATGGGTTTGTAAAGAAAAAAAGGAGGTAGTCATGATGTTGAGAAAAGAGGCAAAGAAACCAAGAATCGGCGTATATTCCATGGGGCTTAAGCATTACTGGAACCAGTTCCCGGGACTTAGAGAACGCCTGATAGGTTATGGAAAATTTATCGCGGACAAGATCGAGTCGATGGGGGCGGAGGTGTTCTTCTATGGACTGGTGGATTGCGAGCAGGAAGGGCGAAAGGCCGGCGAGTATTTCAACGGGGCCAACGTGGATTTGATTTTCGCACATTCCGCCACCTACGTGACGAGCGCGTCCATTCTTCCCGTGCACCAGGTTTGCCATGCGAGGGCCGTGCTTTTGAATTTGCAGCCGACGGCGAGAATCAATTATGCAAAGACGACGACGGGGGAATGGCTGGCGCACTGCGGGGCGTGTCCGGTGCCGGAAATCGCCAACGCGTTCAATCGGGCTGGCATTTCGTTTCGCGTGGTGAACGGGATGCTGGGACTTAAAGAAACGCCGGAAATTTCCATGACGGACGAGGTGACTTGCAATCGCCCGGAGGCAATCAGGGCATGGAAAAAGATTGAGGAGTGGGTGATGGCCGCAAAAGTAAAGCGAAATCTGCAAGGGGCAAGGTTCGGTTTTTTAGGCAATACCTATAGCGGAATGTTGGACATGTACAGTGATTTTACCATGTTCCAGGGACAGACGGGCGCGCACGTACAAGTGTTGGAGATGTGCGACCTCGACAGGCATTTGCAGACGGTGACGGAAGCGGAAGTGGCAGAGAAGCGAAAGGAAATCGAGGAATTCTTCACAATCAGCGAGGATGACGCCGCGGATCCGTTGGCGCAAAAACCGACAAACGAGCAGCTTGACTGGTCGGCGAGGGTGGCGGTCGCGCAGGAAAAGCTGGTGCAGGAGTTTGAACTGGACGCGTTGACTTATTATTATCACGGCGCCCCCAGCAATCATTACGAGGACGTGCAGGGCGGCTTCATCGTGGGGCATTCGCTCTTGACGGCGGCGGGAATTCCCTGCTCGGGCGAGGGAGACCTGAAGACCTGCCTGGCGATGAAGATTTGCGACATTCTCGGCAAGGGCGGAAGCTTCTGTGAAATCGTGACGGTGGATTACGAGGACGGCACCATCCTTCTCGGGCATGACGGACCGTTCCATTTGGAAATCGCCAAGGGAAAGCCGATTCTTCGTGGCATGGGCTTGTATCATGGAAAGCAGGGAACCGGGGTTTCCGTGGAGGCAAAGGTGCGAACCGGGGAAATCACCAATCTTGGATGCACGCAGACAATAGACGGGCGGCTCAAATTCATTGTGACCGAGGCCGAGTCCACGGATGGGGAAATCATGACGATTGGAAACACGCAGACACCGGTGAAGTTTGACACGGATCCGGACTCTTACATGGATCGCTGGTTCGCGGAAGCACCAACGCATCATTTCGCGATGAGCGTCGGGCATAACGCGTCGATGCTGGAAAAGGTCTCGGATCTCTTGAACGTCAGGATGGTGCAATTATAAGGTAATCTGGATATCTAAGGTGTACGGACGTACACCTTTTTTTCGAGAGTTATACTGAGCGGTGAAAATAACTGCCGCTTAGTATAAAATTATGCGCACAGCCGCATAAGGAAATATGCCGCTTCGCGGCTGCGGCTTTAGCGATACTCGCTACCGATAAAATCGTTAGCGAGTATAATTGCAAAAAACGATGCATTATGCTAAGATAGTGTCAATTTGTATCCGTGCATAAGCGGCGTTTTACTTGTGTCGGTGTTGCTTTCCATGTTTGTCATGAAGGAGGTCAAGGAGCATGGGAGAAAAGGAGAAAGTCTTTGATTTTGCAGATTGCACCTTGTGTCCTCGCAAATGCCATGCAAACCGCCTGGCGGGTATGGCAAAAACCGGTGATGCGGCAAAAATCCGTGAAGCGGCAGAAAGCCATGGACGAGCGGGGGCGGACGTGTCTTTGGCACGGGCTGGAATCTGTGGCGTGATAGGAGAGGACGTGTTAGTCGCACGGGCGGCCTTGCACATGTGGGAGGAGCCCTGCATTTCCGGGGAACATGGTTCGGGGGCGGTGTTTTTCAGTGGCTGTCCCTTGCATTGCGTGTATTGCCAGAATGAAGCGATTTCCCGTGCCAGGGCCGGAAAACGGATTTCGGTAGGGAGGCTTGCGGAAATCTTTCTCGAATTGCAGGGGCAGAAAGCGGTCAATATCAACTTGGTGACGCCTACGCATTACACGCCGCAAATCGTGCGGGCGGTGGAACTGGCGAGAAATCAGGGGCTGACGCTTCCGATTGTTTATAATTGCAGCGGTTATGAGAAGGTGGACACGTTGAAAATGTTGGAGGGAATCGTCAGCGTGTACCTGACGGATTTCAAATACATGGAAGAAGAATTGGCGGCAAGTTATTCGAAAGCCGCAGACTATCCGCAGGTGGCCAAGGCCGCGCTGGCGGAGATGGTACGGCAGGCGGGAGCGGTGTTTGATGAGGACGGCATGATGCAAAAAGGCGTGATTGTACGGCACTTGTTATTGCCGGGGCATTTGCAAAATGCCAAAAAAGTGGTATATTATGTGTATCGGACTTATGGAGACCGGGTCTATTTAAGCCTGATGAATCAGTACACGCCGATGCCGGAAATGAAGGACAAATTTGAGAAAAACGGTTGGCCACAGTTGAACCGCCGCGTGACGAAGCGGGAATATGGGAGGCTTTTAGACTACGCGATTTCACTTGGCGTGGAGAATGGGTTCATTCAGGAGGGCGAGACGGCCGAGGAAAGCTTTATCCCGGCATTTGACAATGAGGGGGTATAAAATTGGGAAAAGACAGAAAAATGCTGAAAAAAGAGTCGTCAGAATCCCTTGCGGCGGGATGTAGCCTGGCCAAGAGATGCGGCGGGTGCGTCTATCAGGGAATTTCTTACAAGGATCAACTGAAAATCAAACAGAAGGAAGTCGGGAAGTGCTTGAAAGAGTTTTGCGCGGTCAAGCCAATCATTGGTATGGAAAATCCGTATCACTATCGCAACAAAGTCCATGCGGTCTTTGACCGTGAAAAAAACGGCACGATCATTTCCGGCGTGTACGAGAAAAACAGCCATAGGGTCGTGCCGGTCGATGCGTGCATGATTGAGGATGTTGTTGCGGATGCCATCATCCGTGACATTCGAAAGATGCTGAAATCTTTTAAAATCAAGACTTATGACGAGGATACGCATTACGGGCTGCTCCGCCATGTGCTGGTTCGCCGAGGCTTTACCAGTGGCGAGGTGTTGGTCGTGCTGGTGCTTTCCTCGCCCATCCTGCCGTCAAAAAATAATTTCGTCAAGGCGTTACGGACGCTCCATCCGGAAATCACCTCCGTCGTCCTCAATGTCAATGACAAAAAGACCAGCATGGTTTTGGGAGAGCGGGAAATCGTGTTGTATGGAAAAGGATATATTGAGGATATATTATGTGGAAAGATGTTTCGTATCTCACCGAAATCCTTTTACCAGGTCAATCCCGTGCAGACGGAAGTCCTTTATCAGAAGGTGATGGATCTGGCAAGGCTGACGGGAAAGGAGCGGGTACTGGATGCCTATTGCGGCATTGGCACGATTGGCATCGTGGCCAGCGGCCGGGCAAAGGAAGTCATTGGCGTGGAATTAAATTCTGACGCGGTGCGGGACGCGTGGACAAATGCCAAGCGAAACCAGGTGAAAAACATTTCCTTTTATCAAAACGACGCGGGAAGATTTATGACGACGATGGCGGAAAACGGCGGGAAGGTTGACGTGGTGTTCATGGATCCGCCGCGCGGCGGCAGTGACGAGGCGTTCTTGTCGGCGATGGTGAAGCTTTCCCCAAAGAGAATCGTGTATATTTCCTGCAACCCGCAGACGCAGGCGAGGGACTTGCGGTATCTGGTGAAAAAGGGGTATGAGGCGAAGGAAGCATGGCCGGTCGACATGTTCCCGTGGACGGATTCGGTGGAGACGGTATGTCAGTTGGATTTGAGAAAACCCGCGGTGCATGCCGAACATTGATGCGGATGTAAAAGAGCGGTCGCAATGTCTGCCGGAGAGAAAAAAGCAATTTATGCCATGATAACCGTCCGTTTCCGATTTGAGTTTGGATGTGGGCGCGAATGTAATGACGGATATTTGCACTTTCAGTTCGCGTCGGTTCATTAAACTTTTAAAGTTCTTTATTGGAAGAAAAATGTAATATCGATGTAGTATTTTGTAGGGATTTATGTTAATATGGATGCGGTTGTATCGAAGCATAGGATGAAGGTTGTAAAGGAACGAGGGAGGTGAAAGGCATGTTGGGGGAAATGACATTTCGGCCGTATGCGATAAATACGTTCAGCGGAAGGGGAGAACGGTTTACGATGCTCACGCCGGCGCACTATGTCCATCCGCACCATGTCAGCGCGTATACGAGGAGCGACGGCACGCCGGTGGCAGGATATTGGCGCGATGGTGACGGCGACACGGGCATCAATAGGAGTTTTGGCTATTTTGCAAGAAATCCGAATGCCTCACCCACGGTGTTCGGGAAAGGCGGAAAGAAGTGAACTGGAAAAAGAATACGGACGTGCGGAACATAAAGGCGGCAGAAATTACGAAGTCCTGCACCATAGGTGGTAAGCTTGTGACCTTCCGCCTGCAGAATGTCTTTGTGGGAGAGGTCGGCGGGGAGGCGGAATTGCTGGACGAAGTGCAGATTGACAATATGCTGGAGCAAATGGCGAGAGTAGTCAAGGGAAACAGCACCAAGTATAACCCCGTGCCGGATGAAATCATCCTCCGCGGCGGGGATGGCAGGAAAGCGTTGGACAAAGAGAATCGGAAGAAGCAGGAGGATGCGGCACAGGAAATCATAGAGGGGCATGAACCGAGATTTTCGCTGGAACAGGTGGCATTGAATGAAGAAGTCAGGGCGAAGGTTAGGACGGCCATATCGGCGGTCAGGCATAGGAAGAAGATGTCCGAGGAATGGGGGATGTCCGAGTATTTCGCCGGCAGCAGGGCCATCATCTTAAATTTTTACGGAAAGGCCGGTACGGGCAAGAGCATGACGGCGGAGGCGGTGGCGCAGGCCTTAGGGAAGAAGGTGTACCGCATCAATTATTCGGAATTGGAATCAAAGTACGTGGGAGAAACGCCCAAGAACATCCGAAAGGCGTTTGAATGTGCCACGAGGGATGACGCGGTGTTGATTTTTGACGAGGCAGATTCATTTCTGGGGAAACGGCTTACTTCCGTCACGCAGTCGGCGGACTACGGAGTGAATATTACCCGGAGCGTACTATTGATGGAATTGGAAAAATTTGCGGGCGTGGTGGTCTTTACGACGAACCTTATTAGTAATTATGACGAGGCGTTCAAGCGTAGAATCTTGTTGAGCGTTTATTTTGACATGCCGGACAAGGCGGCGCGGGAGGCCATTTGGAAGCTGCACTTGGGGGCAAAGATGCCATTATATAGCGAAGTGTCGGAAAAAAGCCTTGCGGAACGTTATGAGGACGTTTCGGGGGCGGATATCAAGGACATGGTGTTTTATGCCGCCTTGCATGCCTTGGAGCAGGAAAAGGAAAGGCTCGATTTTGCCGTGTTTGATTATGCCCATGCCGCCATCCGTGAGCGGTATGAGGACAAAGGCGAGCCGGGAAAGCTCCAAGTAATGTCAAAAGAAACCATTACCGAAGAACGGTATCGGGAAGAGATAGGCGGCGGTCAGGGGGACGAGGGATGCTTGGAAAAATAGTGACATTGTATCGTAAGGCGGAGATGGGGGTCGTCAATGCTTTGTCGGGGATGACGGAAAAGGTCATGGAGGAAACGGGCTTCTATGATATCGGATATATGCAGACGCAGATAGGCCGTATTCAGAAAGAGATAAATCGTATTGAAAACGAAATAAAGGCCGGTATTGAGATAGAGGAATATTCGGATTATGGGAAAAAGCATAGATCGGAACTGATGGGGCAGAGGGAACGGCTGTTGCACCGCATGGTGTTTTTGGCAACCAACAGTTTTAGAAACTTGGACGACTGTGTGAAGCTGGCAGACGGGCATGGCTTCGTGTTCATGCGGTGCGTGCAAGGATTGCGGGAGTATCATGCCGGGCATAAGGACGAGGCGTTTCAGATAATGGAGGCGTATTATCGGCAGTATGGGAGCGTGGAAGGACATTTTCTTGTAAACAAAGTGTTTGGACTGCTGCTGGCAGAAAAGGGAATGCATCAGAAAGCGGCGAGCTTCCTTACTTACGCGTTGCAATTCATACCCGATGATATCGAAACACTGGAAGCATTGCAGTTATGCTACGAGCGGACGAAGGAAACCGAAAGGCGTGAAGTGGTAGGCGAAGTGCTTGCTGTCCTGGGAGATAAGGGGGTGTGCGTATGAGGGTGCGTTCGGCGTTTATCCATGCGGGGCAGGATGAGGCATACGGCCAATATGAGGGCGGCGTGATGTTTCAGGAGGATATTGAGAAGGTCTATGATGAAATTGATTATAAGAAAAAGCAGCCGGATTTTCTTGGGAAAACGGTGAGGGCGTCAAAAAGGCAGTTTCCCCAAATATTTTGGATGGTTGAGGATATGGCAAAGACGGCAGGGATAAACGACCCGGCCGTATATGTCTATGAGGATTATTATTATGGCGCGGAAAGTTATGGGATCGGCAGTTCCTGGATAGAGCTTTCCGCAAAGACCATACAAGATTTCACCGACAAGGAGCTGCGATTCGTACTGGCAAGGGAGATATATAAGATTGCGGATGGCGTGACGAGGCAACGCACCATGATGGAGGAGCGGTTCAAGATTATACGGCAGATGGCACCGGAACAGTTTGAGAAGTCATCAAAGTTGTCATTTTACCATTGGTATAGGCTGGCAAATTATTCCGCGGATAATTATGGCTTTCTGGCGTGCGGGAGCGTGAAAAGCTCTGTTGACGCAATCCTGAAAATGGTGCTGAACAGCGTCATGCTCGCGGAGCAGGTGGACGTAAAGGAATTTATCAGCCAGGCATCGGAAATAGACGGGCTAGATGATACGGTGCTTAATTACACGAAGGCAGATGAATCCGTGCCATATGCGCCGCATAGGATACAAAACTTATTGGCTTATGCGGTATCGGACAGAGGAATGCGGGCAAAAATTGAAGAAGGAAGGTAGTTCAGGGATGATTGGGTGGGTAATAGCGATAGGAACCGTATTTGCTTTTTTGGCATTAAGGTATTTTTGGGAAGACAGTGCCTCATGGCTAAATAATACGGCGGCAAACGCGGTGGAAAGAGTATTGGGATATGACGCTAGAAGGGCCATGCAGAGGGCGGTATGACCCGTCAAAGCCAGTTTCCCTGCTGACGGTCAAGGGGCTGGGCTATAAGCTGC
>CATLEQ010000114.1 GCA_949915905.1 uncultured Lachnospiraceae bacterium
GATTTGTCGAATTTGCTCCTTAGCAACTGCCATAAAAAATACTCCTTTTCCATAAGAATTGTCATATCTTAATTCTTACCAAAAAGGAGCCATTTTCTACCAAAAACACAAACTATTTTACACTACCTAACGTTATTTCAGTTCTTCTCTTTTGATTTCCCTATCTTTAAAATAATATTTCTCATCATGCTCGCCGATTTCCCGCATGACCTTGCATGGATTTCCGACCGCGACGACGTTTGCCGGAATGTCCTTGGTCACGATGCTCCCGGCCCCGATGACCGTGTTGTCGCCAATCGTGACACCCGGCATGATGATGACGCCCGCCCCGATCCAGCAGTTTTTACCGATATGGACCGGCATGTTGTACTGGTATCCTTGTTCGCGAAGCTCGGGCAGAAGCGGATGTCCCGCCGTGGCGATGGTCACGTTCGGGCCGAACATCGTGTGGTCGCCGACGTAAATGTGCGTGTCGTCCACGCACGTCAGCCCGTAATTGGCGTACATCATGTCGCCGAAGTGGCAGTGGTGCCCGCCGAAGTTGGAGTAAAACGGTGCCTCGATGTACACGCCTTCGCCGCAGTCGCCGAGCATTTTTTTCAGCATTTCCGTCCGCTTAAAAAATTGTGACGGCTTGGTTTGGTTGTAGTCGCATAACATGTCCTGATAAACGACTTGCTCCTTCATGATTTCCTCGTCTCCCGGGAGATAAAGCTCGCCGGTATGCATTCTTTCTTTCATCGTGCTCATTTTTCATTGTTCCTTTCTTTGTTAGTGTTTCCGCCAGGCAGCATGGGGTACCGTAAAAGTTCCGGATGCCTGCGTCTTTACTGTTGTGTCAGGCAGTTGACCCAGCCGTATTTTTTATAGTGCCGGTATACGACGGGCAGTTTTATGATCTCGTCTAAGTTTAGCACAAAATAGACCGCCAGGATAGGCAATTTTAAAATAAACGCGCATAGATAGCCCAGCGGAATCGTGATGCACCACAGCGTCACGGCATCGCAAATCAGCCCGAACCTGGAATCGCCCCCGGCGGGAAAAATGCCGCCGATGGTCATGCTGTTTATCGACTTGCCCACGAGGTAGTAAGAAGAGATAATCAGCATTCCCTTCAGATATTCCCGTGCCCCCGGCGTCAGGCTGACAAGGTTCGTGATGGCGGGCGAGAGTGCCAATAGTACCAGCCCGGACAAGACACCGCATAGGATGGAGCCAATCGTCAGCGTTTTTCCGGCCTTTTTCGCATCTTCCAAATGGTTTGCGCCGAGTTCGTTCCCCACGATGATGCTCCCGGCACAGCCAAAGCCGAGACAGAGGCACACTACGAGATTTTTGGAAATATTGGCAATGCTGTTTGCGGCCACCGCGTCCGCTCCCAAATGCCCCATGATGACCGAGTACATGGTGAAGCCGCCGCCCCAGATTAGTTCGTTTAGCAGAACCGGGGTCACCTTTTCCCAAAAACGTTTTGACAAATTACGGTGTCGTTCCCGTAAATGAATCCGAATCTGTTTCATTTTCAGATGGACATAAACGACGCTCCAGAGCGTTTGGACTGCCGTCGCCGTGACGGTCGCCAGGGCCGCGCCCTGAATTTTGAGGGCGGGAAACCCGACTAGTCCAAAAATAAAGACGGCGTTGAGGAAAATGTTCAAAACGACCATGGTACTGCTAATCAGCGTGCTTAAGTTTACGGCATCACAATTTTTCATCAGGGTCAGGTACACTTGTGCCATTGCGGATAAGACATAAGAAATCCCGACATTCCTTAAGTATTCGCATCCCATCCTGGCCAGTTCGGCATCGTTTGTAAAAAAGCGCATGATGACATTTGGGAAAAGGATGTTCCCGATTGAAAAGCAAATTGCCACGAGGCAGGAAATTTTCAGGACGAGGCCGACTATTTTGGAGATGTTGCCGTAGTCCTCTTTCCCGTAATATTGTGCTACGAACATGTTTTCCCCGATGAGGAACGCGGCCATAAAAAGATTGAATACAAATGTCACTTGTGAGGCCAGCGACACTGCGGACATGGAATTTTGATTCAGTTTTCCAAGCATGATTGCGTCGCAGGCACTGACGAGCGCGAGCATGAATTGCTGAAACGCGATGGGCAGAACCAGGCGGAACATTTTCTTGTACAAAGTATCCGTATTCTTCATATCAACCTCCTTTGACACTATTGTTTATAAGAAAAATGGCAGGGACGGTGTACGGATGGTAATGTCCTTTCGTTTACCAATAACCTATAAATAATAGTTTTTGTGATAATATCATGTTTTTACTTGAAATTCTCTCAAAATAGTGTACAATTTTATAACAATCTTCCATTTTGAGGAGGTATCTGCATGAAAACAACTGCCGAATATTGTTCGTTGTTCAATCTGGATTCGTCCGAGACGGTGGCATATAACAATCCGCTGTTCCCGGCCTACGTCCGCTATGGGATTTTGTCGACCTATCCGGATTATTCCGCGGTCAGCCACTGGCATGAGGATTTGGAGTTCATTCTGATAAAGACGGGAAAGATGACTTATAATGTAAATGGTCAGTTGATTGAGTTGTACGAGAATGACGGAATCATGGTGAACAGCCGTCAATTGCATTATGGATTCTCGGCGGAGCATAATGAGTGTGAATTTATTTGTATTTTGCTCTCTCCGAAGCTGTTGCAGGGAAATGAGTGGTTTTATCAGAATTATATCGAACGTGTAACGGAAAACTCGTCGCATCCTTATTTGTATCTTGCGCATGATGGCCGGGAAGCAGTGATTTTGGAAAAATTGGACAAAATGTATCAATCTTTCTGCAAACATGCGGAAGAAGATGCAGCTTGCAGCGAGGGCGGCGAGGCGTACTTTGAAGTGATGGAGGATTTTGTTTTTATCATGAAAGTCTTGTATGGACACCTTGACTTGGAAGCCCGGCCGGTAAAAAAAGAATCTTCCGAGCTTGCGTCGCTTCGGAGGATGGTTACTTATATAGAAGAACATTTTATGGAGCGTGTTACCTTGGAAAGTATCGCGGCGGCGGGGGCTTGCTGTAAAAGCAAGTGCGCCCTGCTTTTCAAAAAATATCTTCGTGACACTCCGATTACCTATACCACGAAGCTAAGGCTACGAAAGAGCCTGGCCGCCTTGCTGGATTCCGATAAAAGCATTACGGAAATTGCTTATGAATATGGATTTGGCGGGGCGAGCTACTATGGGGAGACGTTTCAAAAATATTACGGGACGTCTCCGCTAAAATATCGAAAAATGATGATGCCACGAAGTGCGTAGCAATCATCGTTCCTTACAAGCCGCGACAAATGTGTCGAATAACGTTTGCTGCGCCGGGGTTTTCGCGCTCATGTGCTCCGGGTGCCACTGCACGCCGATGCAAAAACGGTAGTCCTTTAATTCAATCCCTTCCACGAAACCGTCCATGCTTTTAGCCGAGACCACCAGGCCGTCCCCAAGCTTGTCGATTGCCTGATGGTGGATGCTGTTGACATAAATCTGAAAGCACGATGCGCCGGGCGGCCATGCCCCTGCGTCGTTCATACATTGAAACAGCTTTGTGTCGGGCGCAAGTTCCACCGGATGACAAGACCTCGCCCGGGAAAAAAAGTCGGAATGTTTATAGGTCTGCTTGTCCTTGATGTCCTGAAAAAGCGTCCCGCCAAAATGGACGTTCATCACTTGTGTTCCCCGGCAGATGCCAAGAATCGGCTTTCCCGCGTCAAGGAAGGCGGCGAGGAGTTCCGGCTCCATTCGGTCGCGGATGACATTGGCCTTGCCGGTTTTGTCGGAACGTTCTTGTCCGTAAAGGGACGGTTCTATGTCGGCACCGCCCGGCAGCAGGAGCCCGTCGCAGTGCAATGCCCGGGAGACGGCCTCGTTTTCGTCCGTTAGTTCGATCCACTTCACGTCGGCACCGGAGCGGCGTAGGCTTTGGACGTATTTTCCCTTCATGTATTTGCGAAATAAATCGTTTCCCATCTGCGGCATGGCAATTGTAATCGGGCGCATTAGTGAGATCCTCCTTTGCTTTTTTTGTGATTTAGTCTTTTTGTTGAAAAAATGAAAATCATGATGTGAGTTTTTCGGCATGGTTGCTTAACGCAAGAATAAGCTGTGCGATTTCTTTCGGCGAATGGAGCTCGGGATTTTCAAGCCATTCATGAAGTAATGCAATGCTGCCGGTCACGGCATATGCCGCCAACAAGTGTGTGTTTGGCGTGGGAGCGTTATTTTGGTCAACATGGAGGCGGGCAAGATCCACAAATTTTGTAATAAGATACCCATTTTTAACTAAAGCGAAGAAAGTATCTTTATTCTTCTGTACATAGAGCGTGTATTTTACAATACGGGATAATTTTTCGTGTTGGTTCATGGATGACGTAAAAAAGACGACATGTGCCAGATAGTCATCTTCTATTTCGCGGAACAATTCATACACGTCCGCATAATGTGCATAGAATGTGGAACGGTTTAACTGTGCTCGTTCACAAAGTGATTTTATTGTTACTTGAGACAGTGGGGCGTCCTTAAGCTCTTCAATTAATGTTTCTTTCAAAAGCCTTTTCGTCAAGGCGACTCTTTTATTGTCCATTTTTGATTCTCCCGACAAAAATGATTAAAGTGTTGGATTCGTAACAAATCAAAGGATATTGTTTGTTGAATATTGGATATCATATTGATAAAATAATAATATCACAATTGTTAATATAATATCAAGTATTGGAGGAAATTTAAAGATGAAAGATTGTTTTGACTTAACGGGAAGAGTTGCTGTTATTACCGGTGCATCTTCCGGCTTGGGCGTGGAATTTGCAAAGGCGCTGGCGTATCGGGGGGCGGATTTGGCGTTGTTTGCCCGCCGCACGGAGAAACTGGAACAAGTGGCAGAAGAAATTAGAAAGCTTGGCCATAAAGTATTGCCGGTTACTTGTGACGTCACGAATGAAACGATGGTTGCCGACAGTGTGGAAAAGGTGATAAAAGAGTTTGGCAAAATTGACATCCTGATTAACAATGCGGGCACCTGCAATGTTGTTCCGACAACGGAACTTACCAAGGAACAGTGGCATCAGGTGGTGGATGTAAATCTGGAAGCGGTCGTATTTATGACAAAACATGTGGCAAAGTACATGACGGAAGCCGCTTACGGGCGGATTATCAATGTCGGTTCCATGTACGGGCTTCGCGGCAGCGTAACCGGACCTATCGTGCCATATTGGGCGTCGAAAGGAGCCATTCCGCAGTTGACTCGCGGCTGGGCGCTGGAGTTTGCACCTTATAATATTACTTGTAATGCAATTGCACCGGGATTTTTCCCATCAGAGCTTATGAATGACAATTCCGAAGAGTTTAATGCCTTGGTTAAAGCCATCATCCCCTTGGGAAGAGTCGGAAAGGTTCAGGAAATGGACGGACTTATCACAATGCTTGCCTCGGACGGAGCATCCTATATCACGGGGCAGACGATACCGATTGATGGTGGAAAAACAGCGATATAAGAAATATTGATACCGTGAAAAAGAGTAAAGAGACTGACCGTTTGTCAGTCTCTTTTATTGCAAGTAACATCATGAACGAGCGGTTTATAATTGATTACCTGAAAAGGATTGCATTGCGGCAATCGCGGCAAAAACGAAGTTGATTATATGTATGAAAATGTATATAATAACTGTAAGGAGATTGTCGATGCATGTTACAGTTAACACGTATGCATAATATTTGTAAATGAAAAAATTTCCAGACGTGCGGTTGGAAAAGTTTTCAGATACAAAGATTATGCTTGCTAAGCCATAAGGAGGAGGTTTTTTATGAAGTACGATTTTACGACAATCGTGAACCGTTCGGGTTGCGGCTCGTCAAAATGGGACGCGGCGAAGGGCGCGTCCACGGAGTGGGTTCCGCTCTCGGTGGCGGACATGGAGTTTCCCACGGCTCCGCCCATCAGGGAAGCGTTGAAACGCGTGGCCGATGAGTACGTCTTAGGCTACACGCGGCCGACGGAGGCGTATTATGAGGCGGTCTGTTCGTGGATGAGGCGAAGGCACGATTTCGAGGTGAAGAAGGAGTGGATCGTCAACACGCCGGGCGTCGTCAATGCGTTGGCAGTATTGATTGATGCCAATACGAAGCCGGGGGAGTCGGTGTTGATTTTGACCCCGGTGTATTACCCGTTTGACATCACGGTGGTGTCGAAAAGCAGAAAAATCGTGTACAGCCGTCTCAAGAACCATGACGGGCATTACGAGATTGACTTCGTGGACTTGGAGCGGAAGGCCAAAAGGAAGGACGTGACGGCGATTTTGTTCTGCAATCCGCACAACCCGGTGGGCAGGGTGTGGACGAAGGAAGAATTGAGGCGCGTGGCGGACATCTGCTGCGACAACGGCGTGTTCATCATTGATGACGAGATTCACAACGACTTGATCATGCCGGGTTACGAGCACACGGTGATGGCGAATGTAAGCGACAAGGCCAAGGATAACATCGCGGTTTGTACCGCGCCGAGCAAGACATTTAATCTGGCGGGGCTGCAGTGCTCCAACATCATCATCCCGAACGGGGCGGCGAGGACGAAGACGCAGCTTTGCGCGATGTGGAACATGGATACGTCGTTAAATATTTTCGCCTACACGGCGTGCACGGCGGCTTACAATGAATGCGAAGAGTGGCTTGAGGAACTAATCGGGGTCGTGCATGAGAACGCGGAGCTGGTCGTGGATTTCATGGCGGAGCATTTCCCGGGCGTGCGGGTGAGCCCGCTGGAGGGAACATATTTGCTGTGGCTGGACATGCGCCGTCTGGGACTGACGCATGTGGAGATGCGAAAAATGTTGGAGAAGCACGGCATTTTCCTTGATAACGGGGAAGTGTTCGGTATTGCCGGAAGGGGCTTTCAGCGAATCAATCTCGCATGTCCGAAGAGCACGCTTGTAAAGGCATTGGAGCGTTTCAAGGAGGGCATGGAGGAGGTTTACGCCGACTGGAAGGAGCATGGCAGGCCGTACCACAAGACGTTGAAAAAGGGAACGAGGCTTGAGGGCTTCGTCTATGATTCTGCTTATGGGACGGGGCGCGAGTTGTCGGAGAGCACGTGCGGCGGTAAATCCACGTTGCTTGTGTTTTCCAGATATTATGGATGTGACATTGCCGTCCTGATGCTGAAATTGATGAAGGTGGCCGCGCCGGTGCTTGAAAAGGCGGGATGCCAGGTGAAATTTATTTTGCAGACGGACGCGGAAATTTTGCGGGAGGTGCAAAAGGAGTATTCATTTGAACTGGTTGCCGACCCAAAAGCGAAGCTTTACGACCGCTACAACGTGTTTGAGGCGAAGGACATGTTAGGCCTGGTCGTCGGGGACAAGCTGTTTGACAAGCTGGTGGGGAAGGATGTCAAGAAGCTGTTACATATCAAGGGATTTGAAAAATTTGCCGGTTCGCTGATGAATTCGGGCGCGTCGGACATTTTACAGTCGGGAGCCAGGCAGATGCAGCTTCCGGCCTACATCATTGTAAATGATAAAATGGAGGTCACGTATGCGCATTATAGCAAGACGATAGCGGACCTGCCGGACACGAAATCGTTGATTAGGGGGATAAGAGGGTAATGGAAGAAGGAAAGAGAAAATTGTTGGGGGTGCCGGAGCTGACTTGTTACGGAATCGGCAATAGCATCGGTTCGGGAATCTTTGTTTCCATGGGCGTGAGTATTGGTTATACGGGGTATTCCATCACGTTGGCGTTGGCTCTTGCCTGCGTCGTGGTGCTGTTCGCCTATGCGTACAAGACGGTCATGGCGGGCATGTTCGTGCTGCCGGGCGGGAGGTATTCGCAGGCCGCGCTTTTGCAGCCGCCGATTTTGGTTGGCGCGTCGGCGCTTACGACCGCGTTTTCCGGATTGGCGTTTGCCATGTATGCCATTTCCATCGTGGAATATGCCGCCACCGTGGTTCCTCAGGTCGCGGAATATGACAAGGCGATTGAGGTCGCGATATTGACACTATTTTTCATCACGACGTTTTTGGGCGACAAGTTCATGGGAAGGTTCAACCTGGTCATGGTGGTCGTTTTGATTTTCGCGTTGCTGGTATATACGTTCGTCGGGTTGGGGAGGGTGGACTGGTCCACCGTGAACCCGGCTTCTGAAAATTATTTTAGCGGAGGAGTGGTGGGACTCTTTATGGCGGTGGCCACGATGAGCTTCGCCTGCCAGGGTTCCACGCTGCCGATAGACATGGCGGGGCAGTCAAAAAATCCTAAGCGGAGCCTGCCGATCGCGATTATGTTATCGTCGCTGATTATCCTGGTGGTGTATTGTTTGATTGGCATCGTTTCGGCCGGCATTTTGCCCGTGGAGGAAGTGGCGGGCAAGAACCTGGGCGTGGTGGCAAAGGCCATTTTCCCCTATCCGGTGTTCGTCATATTCATTATCGGCGGGGCGTGCTTCGCCATCGCGACCTCGCTTTACAGCACGATGGCAGGTGTGCGTTACCCGATTCTGGCCACGGTGGACGACGGGTGGCTGCCGAAGTTTTTGGGGATTCGGACGAAGAACGGCTATCCGTGGGTGAGGATGTTTTTGTTGTATGCGACTTCCATCCTTTCCATTTTCGTGGATTTGGGATTGCAGGACTTGATTTCGGTGATGATGATTCCGACCATGATATTGAACACGATTAACAATATTTTGGTGGTGGGGCTGACCCGCAAATATCCCGAGGCGTGGAAGAAGAGCTTTTTCCACATGCCGATGCCCGCGTTTCGCGTGGTGATGGGATTTGCCACGTTCTGCTCACTGCTGATAACGGTGGCACTTTTTACCACGATGGATACCAAGGGGCAAATCTTGATCGTGGTGCTGATGGTCGCGGTGTTTATCTATTGCGCGTACCGGCTGAAGGCGAACAAGGTCAACCTGACGGATATCGAGCGGGCAAAGGCCGAGGCCGAGAAGGCGGCGATGGAAGAAGTATAACATGCATCCCCACGAGTAAGAGTGGAAATTGTTCTTGACAAATCTGCAGACAGTAAGTAGACTGGTAATTACATCGATGATAGAAAAATCGCCAGTATGGTGAAGTGGCTGTGAATAGTAACACAAAACTATGAATATGGCGGCTGTTTTGGCCGCCCGGTTCTCAAGCAAGGAGGAAAAGAAATGAGAGCAGAATTTGATGAAACACTGGTAACTGGAAATGAGATGATTGATTCCCAGCACAAGGAGTTGATTGACAAGATTAACAAGCTTTTGGACAGCTGTGAGTCGGGCAATGACAAGCTGGCGGCGGTAAAGACGTTGGATTACCTGGCGGATTATACAGATTTCCATTTTACGGCAGAAGAAAAGTTGCAGGAAGAAATCGAATATCCTGGAATCGAAGAGCACAAGAAGGAGCATGAGAATTTAAGACAAGTCGTGGCGGACCTGCACGAGATGCTGGTGGAAGAAGAAGGACCGACGCCGGCATTCGTGGAGCAGGTGAACCGAAACGTAATCGAATGGCTGTACCGCCACATCAAGGGCTTTGACCGTTCCGTTGCAGAGTATAAGTTCATGCGCGAGAACAACGGACGGTTGTAAGCGGGAACGGATGACTGCAGAAAAAAGAGTTATAGTCTATCAAGAACAGATGGAGGAAAGACATGAAGAGCATTCGCAAAAAAAATTACGGTATGTTTGATGGGGACGGTTCTGATTGCCTTGATTGTGGTAGGAGCGTCCAGTATTGTATTGAATTATAGGAGCACGATAGCGACGGTGAATCAGATGATGAGCGAAACTGCCGTTTTGGCGGCGGAGCGCATCGAACAAGAACTGACGGCATATAAGAACGTGGCCATGGACACGGGATGCATTCCACAGCTTGCCGACGAATCTGTTTCCGTAGAGGAAAAACGCGCCATCATT